>JALOOL010000354.1 GCA_025454425.1 Hydrococcus sp. Prado102
TCATGAGAAATTAGCGTGTTATCACAACGAAAACATCGGCTTTTTCCTCCTTGTCCCCCTTGTCCCCCTTGTCCTTTTCTCTACTTAAATCTAAAAAACATACCCTTGAAAGGAGTAGGGGAGTAGGGGAGACAAGGGAAAAGATTTACTCCTGAACTTTTGTAAAGACAAGGCGGGCAATAGTCGTTGTACGGCAAAAAGATTTGAGAAGCCGTCGCAAAATGAAAGCGTCTCTACCACTGATAACTGATAACTGATTACTGGTCACTGATTAGCTTTGTATTTCCGTGCAGCCCCCATCATTTGACCCAAGAAAGGCAAGCCGATAATGGCTGGTAAGAAGTAACGCGAGGTACATAATAATCCTAGTGCTGCTCCCGTTTGGGCATTAAAATAATCTTGATAAAAGAAGATAAGTGCAGCATCGCGGGTTCCTACTCCTGCAAAAGTTAGGGGTAATAATCCCGCTAAAATTGCTAGGGGAGAAAGCGCTAAGTTAACAAGGAATGGGGTTACAGCTTTGAGCGCTAAGATAAATAACCAAATTTGTAATAAATGTAAAAACCAAATAAAAATAGAAGTGACTGAAACAATTAATAATTGACTTTTATCACCCCAAAAATAATCGTGCATTTCTAACCAGGAAGCTTGTAAATTTTCGAGTTTCTTTTTGATGTTCTTAGGAGCAAATTTAATCGCACTTACAAAAAAGATTTGAGCAAATTGACGCGAACCAAGTAATAGCAACCCAAAAATTAACCCTCCCGTTACTGCCGCCGTCATTGTCCAAAATAACCCATCTTTAGCTGGATAGACAAATAATCCCAAAACGCACCACAACAGCAAAGAAAGCATATCGCAAGCTTTCTCAAATACGACCAGGGATAAAGATAGCGAACCGCTCAAATGTCCCCTATCCCTCATAAAATAAGCTTTAACGATATCCCCCATTTTAGAAGGCAATACCATATTGAGGACGCTAGCACCTAAAATGAGGCGATTTGCTTCGATAAATCCCAAGCTAGTTCCCTTTGGCATGAGTTGTTGCAGTCGCCACGAGGTAACAGCAGTAATGGGAATTACCATACCAAGACTAACTGCCATCCAAACGCGATCGCAATTTTTGAAAACTTCGATTAAACCTTGGAAATCAATTTTTGAATAAATAATTAGGAGAATAGCAACGCTGACGGCAATAGAAATAAATCGTTTCATGTCCAAAGATCGCAGACTACAATTAGATTACCCAAGATTAGCAGTCAATTTAGCATATTACTTATGCGAACAAGTTCCAATTGTTCTGTGGGGAATAAAATTACTTGTATTGGCGATCTAGCTGATATAGCAATCCTAAACGATGTGTAATATGACGAGTTTAAATAAACCATAAAGATTGTCGGTAGTAGCACGTATGCTAACACTAACCGATCGCACAACCCAAACTCTGAGCGGTATTATTGCGAGTAAAAGCATTCCAAGTGCCCAATTCTTGCGCGGGACGACTGCACAACATAGCTCTGGTTTCTTCGCTCAATCCTTGTACTAAAGTAAAGTCAGCCCCAGCAATGCTCTGTATTCTATCTAAATTCGCCTCTGTCAAATCGGCGGCTCGTAAGTCGGTGGACTGCAATTCTACTCCCACAAGTAGCGCCTTGCGTAAATAAGCCCCCGTTAAGAAAGCTCTTTGTAGGTTAGCGCCGCTTAAAGCAGCCCCCTCTAAATTTGCTCCCGTTAAATCTGCTCCGCTTAAATAAGCTCCCCTTAAGTTTGCTCCTCGCAAATCCGCACCTTTGAGATTCGCAGTGTTAAGAAACGCACCGCTTAAATTAGCGCCCGGCCCGACTGCACCAGAATTTTTGCAGTCAAATCCTTCAGACCAAATAGTTTGAGAATCGTACCGCGCTAGTTGCAGTTTAGCGCCTTCGAGCCGGGCATTTTTGAGATTGCATTGCTCTAAACAAGCGCGAAATAGATAAGTATCCTGTAAGTTAGCTTCTTCTAAATTAGCTGCGATCGCATTTACATTGCGCAAATCTGCACCTTTGAGATTCGCACCGCGCAGATTAGCCTTACTCAAGTTTGCACCTATTAAGTTGCTTCCGCTCAAATCCACGCCAGATAAATCCATCTCAGTGAAATCCATTCCTTGTAAATTCGCGTTAGCAAGACTTCTGTCTTGTTCGAGTGCTTTTAGGATTTCGCTTGATAAAGATGGTTGGCTGACTGTCATAAAGTTTATCTGAAGTTTTATTTATAAAAGCGATAAAAACTAACTCGCGTTATTTATCCTAGAGTTTGCGCGATCGCAAACTCGCTTTTTGTTGATTTTTCTTCAAACAATTTGAGGTTAATTCGTCCATGCAACTCAATCCTCCCATGAATATGATGGATTTCTTTCGTAAAAGTGAGGGTACATGGTTTTCTGTGCGAACCGTCCATCACTTTGACTCAGTAGAAGATGAGTCGGGCGAGTCTAATCTTATTATTCAAGTTCTCGAACCAAACGCGCCACAAGTCATAGAAGTCTGCAAGCTACAAAATGTCGATCCCGCTTTAGCTTCTGGCGGTGCGAGTTTCATGTGGCAAGGCAATATTGACGATCGCGAACCCAATTCAGACTATGCTGCTATTTTAGTTGATATTCCCAATCCCGAAAACAATCGCTACGGAAAATTTTTGCGCAATCGAGGCTATGTTGAAGGAATTCCCGTCATAGGAGTTTATCAGTTTGCCGATGATGGAATATTGACGATAAACACAGAATACGAACGAAATCAAGGACAAGAACGGTCTTGGTTTCTCACCGATGATTTCCGCGTGCGCGTCATGACCGTCAAGATGATGAATGGAGTCAATCAGATGGCTTATTGTTCGGAACGTCGCTGCGTTTCTCAATCTAAGTTAGAAGAAATGATTGAAAGAAATCTGGGGAAAAGGTGATTGGTGAATGGGGATTGGTGACTGGTGATTGGAAAGAATTCGTAATTCGTAATTCGTAATTAAAATACTTTTGACTTTCGACTTCCATTACTGATTACTGATTACTGAACTCCTGTAAAGACGAGGCATGGGGGCTGTAAAGACGCGATATATCGCGTCTCTACTTCCGCCCATTGAATGCCGTCGCGAAATGAAAGCGTCTCTACTGAACTCCTTCCCTACTGATAACTGATTACTGATTACTGGTTACTGAAAAGCCCAAGCGAGTTGGTTGCTGATAAACTTTTATGAGCGTGTTGATATCTCTAGGAGAAATTGCAGGCGGCGTGCGAACTTGAGAATAATACATCACATCAGTTTGTGCCTGACTGTGACCCCAAATCCCTAAAGCATGACCGAGTTCGTGGCGAGTTGCCGACCGGATAGACTGTTCGCTCAATCCTGGGTCGATCGCAACACTCATGCGATGCAACAATACAGGTGGGTTATCTTCTCTAATATAAAACTCGTAGCGCGTTTGAGCCGATCTAGCTCTAAATCTCTCCACTTTACCGCTTTCGGGGTCGATTTGTACCCCTAATGGCGGCTTTTCTCGCTTAATAACAATATCGGCTAATTCCGCTTGCGGTATTTCTACTATAGGTAAATAAACAGTCCATTCCTGTATCGCTTCCTCAACTGCCTTAACCCATTGTATGAAACGGCGATCGCTTGCTGAGATATCTTGAGGGTTATTAGGGCGGTCTAAGTATACTTTAATGGGAAACTCAGACCAAACTAAAGAACCTGCATTTGTCGATTGAATTCGAGCAAAATAATCGCCCGCATTAGCAGAATTCTGCCACTGAGCTAAGCTAGGCGGTAAAGGATGAATCTGTAAAGGCGGAAGAGTAGGATCGGATTCTTTGGCATCTACTCCCTGAAATTGTAGCAATACGATTAAAAGACAAGTTGCGATCGCAATTGTCAACAAAAGTAGAAAGACGGGGACACGGCGAATGATAAAAGACAAAAGAATGTAGGAGTGTAGGGGCGCATGGGGTGCGCCCTAGAGGACAAGAGGGACTTTAGAGAGTGACCAGTGACCAGTTATCAGTTATCAGGGAGACTTTTTGGGTTTATGATTCATAGTAAAGGGGAAAAGATAGACGAAAGTTTTTCCCTTTCCCCCTTCCCAAAACCCTTTCCCCTAAAAAATCCCCAATCCCCCATCCCCAATTTATCTAACCAACCAACCAGCACTTAAGACGATTGTCGTGCCTAAAAAGATGGCGGTAAGCGTCCAGGTAATTTGATTGAGCGTTTTTTCTGCACTCTTGGCGCTAGTAAACAATTGTGCTTGTCCGCCAATTCCACCTAAACCATCGCCTTTGGGACTATGGAGTAAAACGACAACGATCAGTAAAGCACCTGCTACTGTCCAGAGAATTTCTACCAATTGAACGACGGTCATGTCAACTTTATTTATGAACTCTATTACTAGATTACAGGGAAATTCGTAAGGGCGTGCGGTTGGATTTTACCTCAAATTCTATCGGTTGAATCAGCGAGTGCCCTGTCATTTCCTCTGGCTGTGGTAATTGTAGAATTTCGAGTATCGTTGGTGCAATGTCGCACAACCGTCCGTCATCGCGAAGTTTAACTTCAGTTCCGTGTCCGGGAATTTTTCGCCCTTCCCCTTCTACTAAAATTAAAGGGACGGGATTGGTTGTATGTGCCGTCCAGGGATTTCCTTCATCATCGCTCATGTATTCTGCATTGCCGTGATCTGCTGTAATCAAAGCGGTTCCGCCCATTTTACTAATGCTTTCTAACAATCTTCCCAAACAGCGATCTACGGTTTCAACTGCTTGAACTGCTGCTTCTTGATTGCCTGTATGCCCTACCATATCGGGATTGGCATAATTGATAACCACTAGCGAGTAAATCCCTTTTTCAATCGCCGCACTCGCTACATCGGTTACAGTCTCTGCTGACATGGCGGGAGCGAGATCGTAAGTTGCAACCATCGGACTTTGAATTAACTCTCGATCTTCCCCTTCAAAGGGCTTTTCTAAACCGCCATTAAAGAAATAGGTAACGTGAGGATATTTTTCGGTTTCTGCCGTGCGAAACTGACGCAACCCTTCTCTAGATACCACTTCTCCTAAAATGTTGTTCAGGTTTTGCGGTGCAAAGGCAACGCCTACGGGTAAAGTGGGGTCGTATTGGGTGAAAGTAACAAAACTGAGGCGTTTGATTTGTTCTCTTTCAAAGCCGTCAAAGCCTGGTGTCATAAAAGCATAACATAACTGCCTAGCGCGATCGGGACGAAAATTGAAGAAAATTATGCCATCTCCCGCTTCCACTGCGCCTGGTGCGACCCGAATTGGCAAGACAAATTCATCAGTAACGCCTTGTGCGTAAGAATCTTGTAATATTTGAGTTGCAGAGCGTCCATCGCCCGTGCCATTTTGAGTAAGGATGTCGTAGGCTTTCTTGACGCGATCCCAACGGCGATCGCGATCCATTGCATAGTAACGACCGCTAATCGTGGCAATGCGTCCTACCCCTATCCTATCGATGTGTGCTTGGATTTTACCAATGGCTTTTACTCCTTCGGTCGTATTAGTGTCTCGACCGTCGGTAATTGCGTGAACGCAGACATTCGCGATCGATTGTAACTTGGCTAAGTCTAGTAAGCCTAATAAATGATTGAGATGCGAGTGAACGCCGCCTTCGGAACACAAACCGATTAAATGCAGCTTTTTATTGCTGGCGCGAACGTCTTCGCAGACTTTTAGTAAAGCTGGATTTTTAAAAATAGAACCGTCTTCTACCGCATCTGAAATTCTGACTAATTCTTGCGGCACTACACGTCCAGCGCCAAGATTGAGATGCCCTACCTCAGAGTTTCCCATTTGACCGTCTGGAAGTCCAACATCTTTACCGGAGGTACGAATCAAGGTTCTGGGGTAAGCCTCCCAAAGGCTATTCATCACGGGAAGTTTTGCCATTGCGATCGCGTTGGCTTTTTTTTCTTCTCGATAACCCCAGCCATCTAGAATAACTAGCACCACCGGAGATACAGGTGCTTGTGCCATGCTTAAAGATCCTGTCAATGTTAATTTCTATTGCAAGTAGATAATAACATTGGGATCGCAATCTCGACCAAATTTTTTGTCTTTTTTTACT
>JALOOL010000066.1 GCA_025454425.1 Hydrococcus sp. Prado102
GAAAACCCAGGTTTTAACCTATGCCTCACAATGGCCTCCTGAGGGAGAACAACAAACTTTATTAAAGCAGTTGCGTCGTAAGGGAGCAGGAGATATATCTTTCCTTTGTCCCGAAGGATTTACGCCTTCTCAACCTATTTTTTCCTTTCAAGATGAAAGTGATTCCTTGGAGTTAACTCAAGAGAGCACCTCAGGTTCTTTGGCCTCTGCCGTGCAGCTTTCGCACGCAAAAGAAGAATTGAGAAGTCAGGAGGATGTAAAAAATTCCCTTTTGAGAGAAAAGAAGCTGGTTCAAGATAAAATTCAGGATCTTCATTCCAAACTTAGAAGAGTCCAAGAATCTTTCTTAAAAAGGCAGAAATCAGCTAATAAGAAAGAGATTTTATTAAAAGGTTTTTATAGTATTTTATTAATGATTTAATCAGATTATAATTTGCCTGAGCGAACGTAAGTTTTTACCCTTGTTTTCGCTCTCTTTTTTTGAAAATATTTAGACCTTCGCCTACCTAACTTGCATTAGAGTAAAAGCTCAAATGAACTAATTAAAAATGTTTTTTAAATTAGTTTTAGATTTTTAGATTCTTTGTGGTACGGGAAATTCGCTTCAGTCGTCTAGAAGCATTACCAAGACGGCAAAAGACACGACTTATCAGAAAAGAAATCAGTGAGATTACGGATCGATCGCGTCATCTTAACAATTGGCGAAAACCCCTAAGCGATCGCTATACTACTTAAAAGAATTGAAGAAATAAATTGTCAAATCGAATGCGCGCTCGACATTGTTGCTGCCCGGAGGGGCGATCGCAATTTCAACGGAGCGAAAAGCAAATTTTTCAGAAAATCTCTCTCGCGTTCATACAAATCTGCATAAAATTGGTGTTAAGCAAGAGGCGAGAATATGAAAAAAGGTAATACAGGAGCATTTCTGGCAGGAATGCTAGTTGGCGGGGCGATTGGCACGATCGCAGGACTGCTGAGTGCGCCGAGATCGGGAAAAGAAACGCGACGAATTTTAAAAAAATCGGCTGACGCTCTCCCAGAGATAGCAGAAGATCTATCGACAAGCTTACAACTTCAGACAGATCGCTTGTCGGAGTCAGCAATGCGAAACTGGGGTGAGACGCTGACAAGGCTCAAAGAAGCGATCGCGGCTGGAATTGAAGCTTCTGGGCTAGAAACGCAGGAACTCCAACAACCTCGCGACATCACTAGCAACACTAATTCAACAGAAACTCATCTGTAGGCAGCAAAAGCGTGAGCGATCCCCTATTTTGGCTTGGATTATCAATCTTACTCGTAGCAGTCAGTTTAACCGCTGTCTTAATTGCCGCACTTCCGGCTTTACAAGAACTCGCACGGGCTGCACGCAGCGCCGAAAAACTATTTGATACTCTCAGACGAGAATTTCCACCGACTCTAGAAGCTATACGCTTAACAGGATTGGAAATTAGCGAACTCACTGACGATCTCGACGAAGGCATTAAAAGCGCTTCTAATGTCGTCAAACAAGTCGATCTATCTGTTAATAGTACCAAAAAACAGATCGATAAAGTTCGCGTCGAGACTCGCGGCATTCTAGCTGGGGTAAAAGCGGCTTGGAAAACTTGGAAGCGCTATCCATCAAGGCGAGAGCGTTCGTCAGAGCGTCTGAGTTCAAAAGATCCAACCCCATTAGAAATACGTCAGCGCCCCCTAACAGATGACAATCTCGACGAAGAATAGTTCGGCAATCGAGCGTTGGCGATCGAGAGCATCGCTAGCCACTTCATCTCTATAATCTTAAAATAAGGTAAACAAGTGTAAAGAAACTAAGACAAAATTAATATAAGGATTAAGATTAACATCGCCATGCAAAACTCTTGGATTCAGCGATTCTCGCTCGGTTTAGTAACCTGTTTTTTAATATTTTTATCTTGGGTCATTGCTCCTGGGGAGGCATGGGCGGTTAATAATCCAGAATTATTACCCGATACTGTTACCCCCGTAGTCGATCTAGCGAATTACCTCCCCAAACTTCAGCAAGAGAATTTAGTCAAAGAGATCGACGAGCTTGAGAAAGAAACGGGTTGGAAACTGAGAGTCCTGACTCAATTCGATCGCAGTCCCGGACGTGCTGTGATTAATTTTTGGGGGTTGGATGACAAGAGTATTTTATTAGTCGCCGACGGAAGAGGTGGAAATCTGTTGGCTTTTAGCATCGGCGATGCCGTTTACGAACTCCTGCCGCGTACCTTCTGGATTGAGTTACAAGCGCGTTTTGGAAATATGTACTTCGTGCGCGAAAACGGACAAAATAACGCGATCGCCCAATCCTTAGAAACCGTTAAAAATTGTTTGCTCCAAAACGGTTGTCGAGTAGTTCCGGGACTTCCTAAAGAACAATGGATTTTGACGCTAACCACCTCAATCGTAGGCGGCATTATTTGTGGATTGGCTGCCATTCCTCGCAAAGAAGGACAAAAACTTGCATGGCAGTGGGTATTAATTATGTCGCCTTTATGGGGAATTTTATTTATCTCTTTTGGTATCGGGCCTGTGGTAACTCGTACCTCGGATTGGTTGCCGCTATTGCGTAATATTATGGGCTTTTTGATGGGGGCTTTAGTTGCTTATCTCTCGCCTATGGTCAATCAGCCTACTACCTCGAAAACATAATAGACCTCCTACCAGAGCGCAAAATCTCAATCTAAGGCACGAAAAAGGGGAAACTTTCCTGAATTTTTTCCCCTTTTTCATTTACACTTTACGCATCTGAAGGATTTCTTCTTTAGTGCTTTCCATCATCTACGGCGAAGTTTAATAGAGATGGAAAAGCTCGCTCGATGACTAATCATTAATAACTGAAGCATGGAATGGCACATAACAGACGCACAAAGTTTGGCAATTATCGACAGCGAAATCGGCGAAAGTCAATTAGCTCCTGCTGAATATGAGATCGCTCGTCGCGTTATCTACACGACGGCTGATTTTGAATATCAGTCTCTGCTTAAGTTTTCAGAAAAAGCGCTCCAGGCGGGAGCCGCAGCGATCGCGGCTCGTAGCACCATTATCGTCGATGTCCCGATGGTGCAGGTTGGTATCTTGCCTAACTTACAAAAAACTTTCGTCAATCCCGTTTATTGCAGCTTGGAAACGATTACGCGACCTCAAAAAGAAAAGACACAGACAGACTGGGGAATGCAGACGCTTGCCAGACGCTACCCAGAAGCAATTTTTATTATCGGTCAATCTCAAACTGCCTTAATGGGTTTAGTAGAACTTATCGAACATGAAGAAGTTAAACCTGCTTTGGTTGTTGGCGTGCCAACAGGTTTTATAGGAGTAGATGAGACAAAAAAACGATTGCAAAATACTTCAGTTCCCTATATCAGCATCGACGGTCGCAAAGGCAGTTCGGTAGTAGCAGTCGCTATTTTTAATGGATTAATCGATTTAGCTTGGCAAGCTTACGGGCAAAATGCTTCTGGGACGGGATAAGTCAGGCGATCGCAAATCCGTTTAATCTGTCATAATTAAGTAGTGCGAACATCTTGCTCGCACTACTAGGTATTTAGGACGCGATCGCTTATTCGACGGGAACGAACTTTTCAGTTTTTGCTAAGTATTTCCAGGCAACCCCTTCAGGATCTTTGCTTTGACTCCATTCGGGAAAGTCCGAACCCATTTTACGCCTTCCTACCGTACTAGGATGGATATCGAGACGCTTGGCGAGGTCGGCTTGTGTAAGCATTAATTTTTTTGATTCTGTAGTGTGAGAGGCTACCTCTGTCTCTTTTACTGGTTCGGGCTTAGCTTCTTCGATAACGGTTGGAGTTGTGACTGATACAGCTTCCTGGGGAGGCATTGCAACTGGTTCGGGTTCTTTGGCTTCTTCTTTTTGATGAGCCAATTGAGCCAGTTCGCTAAAAGAGGGTTTCTGAGGCGCTCCTGGACTAGTAAGGGGCGCGGTGGTAGTAGAAGCTGGCGGCGTTTCCGGTGCTTCTTCATTGGCAAGCAACTCGCTATCATCAAAAATACTTCCCAAAGCGCTAACTGTTAGGAAGTAATAAACCGTGCCTTTGTCTTTGTAGTCTTTTCGTTGAGCGCCGTATTCTTGCGCCTTTCTCTCTAAAAAACGCTGCGCTGCCCTTCCAGTTAAATTCGCTTTGAGCGACCAATCCATCACCGTCAAAGCACCTTTGTTTTCTTTAATCAGTTGATTGAAAGAAGGATTGAGTTGCCTAGACCATTGTTGCCATTGGTAATTGTCCCAAATTTTTAAACCAATAGCGAAAGCGATGATTAATAACAGTAACGGCCAAGCAGTAAAGATTACTACTAGCACCGTTGCAATGGGAAGAATTAGGACAAGAATACCCGCTGTGCCATTATTTAATACTTTTCCAGTCATATTCTCTGGTTGCTCTTATCGTTATTTTGCAACTCTTATGCCATGCAATTGCAATTGAGAATTGCCAATTGCAAAAATTGTATATCAATAGTTTAGGGCGTCTTGACCAAGCTAGGTAAGTCTAATCTTTTAAACATTGCATCTCTGGCTTGCAACGCTAAAGAATCGTCAAGTTTTGTTAAGGAAATAGTGGTTTGATATTTCTGTTGCAAGGCAGTTTTAATCAACCAGTCTGCAACAAAAGGATTTTTGGGCAATAAAGGGCCGTGAGAGTAAGTTGCGATCGCATTGCGATAAAATGCTCCTTCTTTGCCATCTTCGCCGTTATTTCCATAGCCTTTCATCACTTTACCCAACGGCGCAACATCTCCTAAATAAGTTCGTCCGCCGTGGTTTTCAAACCCTATAATAATTGGCAGTTCTCCCAGCATTGCTCTCAATTCTTGCGCTAGAGGAGAAGCAGTAATTTCAAAGACGACGTTACCGATACAGCGCTTTGCTTGCGGGCCGGGATGCTTGCTGACAAAATCGAGCAATCCCAATCCTTCAATTCTCTGTCCGAAAGCGGGTTCGTAATAGTGACCGAGGAGTTGAGGAGAACCACAGGTAAATACTCCTGGCGTACCCGCTTCCAATTTGTCGCGCAATGCTTCTGCTTTAGCACCTTGCAAGTCTCGCATGACAATTTCTTGCTGTCGGTCTTGTGCGCCGCCGCCAACGATGAGATCGACGTTTTTAAATGCAATTGCATCGGTTTGTTGGTCGAGAGGTAAGATTGAGACATCAATCCCGCGCCACTGACAGCGACGTTCTATACAAATGACGTTTCCGCGATCGCCATAGGTACTCATTAGAGTAGGATAGAGCCAGCCAATTTTTAATTCCATTGTTTTATTTAGTATTATTTAGCAAGGAACCTGCCGCCTTGAATAGTTAAGATTTACAAAATAGATATCTTTGTTTATATCATTCAATACGGTGCAATTAACTCGATCGTAATGACGAAACTAGTAGTTATTCTTGTTTCCGCTATTTTGCCTTCCAAGTTCCCCCGTAGCGATAGTAAGGATTATTTTGAGAAACTTGCTTCCAGCAATCGGGGCAAATTAAGTACCATTGTTCGCTTTCGTCGTATTGAATGCGATATCTAATCGTGACAAGTCTTTGACAGCGATCGCAACTTTTAGCAACGGGTTGCTTGGGCATGATTGGGGTTTAAAGCTAAAGTAAAGTAAAGATTTTAAAGTTTATAGATTTAGTGAGTTAAGTTGGATGAATTTTGATAGGTTTGGCTTAACCTTAAAGGAGAAATCGAATCATTGACGCGATCGCAAGATTGGATTATCGGGTTACAGTTGGAACAGTATTAGTTTTTTATTAATTCCTTCAATCCGTTACGAAGTACTTGAAAAGAAGAATTATCAAATTGAACTTCGCAATCAAAAAAGAAGGGCAAGAGTGCAAATTTTAAAGGAGAGCGATCGCAAACTTCTAAAAAACTTGCTTATGCGTTTCAGTTTCGATCTCAAACTATTATTTATTAATGGGATGTATTTCTTAGGCAAGAAGAGTTTATTATTTTATTTTAGTTTCATAAACTTTTCAGTAATTAAATAAAAATAAAATAATCTCTTTTCCTACTACCAATCATCTTCTTGCTGGACTTCCACTAATACTTCTTCCTCTTCGTATTCTTCTTCGGGTTCCAAATTTTCTGAAAGGGGTTTGACGACTCGAACGATCGCGTCTTTAATAAAAGACTTAATAAATTCATCTTTACGACTCAACTGAAACTGTCGCTGGACGACTTCTGTAATTCCACCATCACCCCAATCTTGATCGTGACGGAAATATTCAATAAAACTTTTCCCCGCGATACGAGTTAAATAAGCGGCGGTAACGCCTTGAATGGCTTTTCCGACGATATAAGTCGCCACATTAAACTGTAATGCCCTAGCGAGCAATTCTATCGCACCTTTGACGACTCCCAAACTTACCAAAGTCTTCCCTAAGGATAAAGCTAACTCAATAGCGCGATCGCTATTGAGTTCGCATCCGTAAACTCGTCCAATTTCAACTACCATTTGTGCATTTACGGCTGCGGTTGCTAGCATATCGACTACGGGTAAAGGCGTAACGGCAATAACCCCTGCACCTATCCATTGATAGCGTTCGATAATTTTATCTGCCTGTCGTCTTCGCTGGCGATCGATAATTTTACGCGCTTCTTCGCCCAACCGTTGAGATTGCAATAAAATATTGTCAGCTACTAAATCTTCGCCTTCTGCTCGCAAAACGGCTGCTAAACGTTTGATTAAAGGAATTATTTCGGATTCTGGTTCGACAATTTCGCCGCTTTCGAGTTGAAACGGTTGAGGATTAGCCGCGATCGCGACAACATCTGAAGGTTTGATAAATTCTTTTACTCTAGCTCTTAATGTCGTTAAAATTATCTCCTTATCTTCATCGCTATAAAGATCGATTTTGTTAAAAATCAATAGCGATCGCTTGCCTATTTCTGCTAAAACTTCTAAAGGTTCGTATTCCGACTGTCGCAAGTCATTATCGACGACAAATAATAGCAAATCCGCTTCTGTCGCTAACTGCTTCGCCAACTGTTCTCGTTGCGTCCCCGCTATTCCAGGTTCTAAAATTCCAGGCGTATCAGTAATCAGAATTTCTCTCTCTAATCCCTTCAACTTGAGGCGGTAAGTTTCTCCTACTTGTGTCGTCCCCATTGTAGCTTCGACATTACCGACCATTTGCCCGATAATAGAATTAACCAAAGAAGTTTTTCCTGCCGAACCCGTCCCAAAAACGACGACTCGCAGTTCTCCTCGCGCCAAACTAGCCTCAATTTCGCGAGAACGACTTAATAATGCTTTCTGCGCTACTTGGTCTTGAACTTGCTTGACCTGCTTTTTAATTGCTTTGAGTGCTTCTTCTGCGGCTTCGGTTTTTTGTTCGGGAAGTTTCGGAAGTTGACGGCGCGACTGACCTTTTTTACGGGATTTTTGTGCGGGATACAGCCCAAAATAACGTAAAAATATCGCAATCAATACCCCTAACAACGCAATCAGCAACAAAACTAGCAACGTAGCGAGTAGTGGAGAAAACCAAGCGATTTGAAAGTATAATCTTTGAATTGAAGCAACAAACCAGAGCATCAGTCCGAGAATAATACCCAAGCCGAGGATTAAGATTAGTAAACGTGAAAGGGGCATTAGATTTTTTAGATTTTTAAGTAGAGATTGAAGGTTAGCTCAAAAGAAAAGCACGACAAAAATAAATCTATAATCCTATGTTAAATAGTTCGAGTAGAGTGTATAAAATTTTCGATCTTAGAGATCGCTAACATTATCTCTAACACGATCGCTTACATTATTATTGCGATCGCGAATTGACTACCCTAGAAACTTGCTTTAGGCTAAAACTGAGTAACCATACCCATAGTGAGGGAAAAAGAATGGAAACAAAACTGCTGAGTACAGCTTTAGCGGTTCCGCTAGTTGCGATCGGGTTGATTATCAATACTAATTCGGCTGAAGCTGCCAGTATCACCGGTCCTGGAGAATTTGGTCTTCTGGGTAGCGTTAGGGTTAGCGGTAATGCAGGAGATCCTGACGTAACTGGAGATGAATTATTTACCTATAGCTTTGGAAGCAGTACCTTAATCGTAGATACGACTGGCGGTTTTACTGAGTATGAGGGAGCCTCTGGCACGCTACAATCTCTCGTTTTACCTCCAAGTAATATCGTATCTGGCGGTAGTACCTTGCCAGTCGAGGATTTCTTGACATTAGATTCTGGCGATACTTTCACGCTTACTACGCTCAACGCACCTGCGTTTCAACCAATCACAACCAGCCAAGGTAGACCTGCTACAGTCGTGACCTTTGTTGGAGATGGAAATTTCACGACTGAAGCGGGAGATACTTTACCAGGACAAGTGGTTTTCACGTCTCAGTTTACAGGTTCGCCAGAGGCGCGGATTGCTGCTTTGGTTTCAGGACAATCGTTTAGTACAACTTATTCTGCTTCGTTTGAGGCAGTTCCCGAACCTCTAACGCTGGCTGGCGCTGCAATGGCGCTAGGATTTGGCACCGTCTTCCGCCAGAAAATCAAAAAAGCGAAAAAAAGCTAGTCAATTTTTTAATGTAGCTAGTAAGGCGCTGATCGAAACAATTTATGATTCGCCGCTCCTCGGAGCTTCTCGCCGTGCGGGGCGGTACCTCTTTCAGACGGGCTACGCCAACGCAATTCGCAATTGAAAAATGGGTTCAAATCCTGATTAAAACAATTGTCAAGAAAGCGATTTATACCCAAACGCGAATTGGAGTGAAGCGACTTAACAAATCTTGAATTGTCAGCGCTTTTCTTCGTTATTTAGCACCGAGCGGACTTTTTACTGGTCGCTGGTCACTGGTCACTGGTCACTGTTAACTGATTTAGGCGATCGCCAGCGCTAATTTTCCGGTTATTGACCCAGTTTCTATCGCTTGATGGGCTACTGATGCCTCTTCTAGCGGATAAGTTCGACTCAGATGAATTTTCAGCTTGCCTTCATCAATGAGGACAGCACATTGCTTGAGTATCTCAGCTTGTTGTTTTTGGGCATTTTCTAGCCCCATTAACGCCGGAGTCAGCATCAATTCCAAGCTAATGCGCAAATTACGATTGCGAGCAACTTTTAAATTGCCAACACTAGCATCGGGTTCGAGAATCGTTACCAAATCTCCATACACTCGCACTGCCGCACAACTATCAAAAAAGGTCTTTCCACCGACCGTATCGAAGGCAAGATCGACTCCTTTGCCATCAGTCCAATCCAAAACCGCCTTCACAAAATCCGTCTGCTTGTAAAGAATCGGACGCTCTGCCCCCAACTGACGAACCAGACGCTCTTTGTCTGGAGAACCGACAGTAGTACAGACTTGAGCGCCTTTGAGTTTTGCTAGTTGAATAGCGACGTGACCGACTCCACCCGCGCCTGCATGAATTAAAACCTTTTGTTCGGCTTCTAGCCGTCCTCTGTCATAAAGCGCCTCCCAAGCCGTAATTAATACCAAGGGAGCGGCGGCGGCTTCTGCAAAGGAAAGCGAGGTAGGTTTACGAGCAACCAAACTAGCATCGACAACCGCAAACTCAGCATAATTTCCCGTTCCTGCCTTGCCGAGTCCTCCCACGCAATAATACACTTCATCGCCCGGTTTGAAGGTTGTCACTTGGGAACCTACCGCCTCAATAATTCCAGCGCCGTCGCATCCTAAAATCGCTGGCATTCCATCGGGATAAAAAGTTCCTCGCTGGCGTAGTTTCGTATCGATAGGGTTGATTCCTGCTGCTTTGACTTTGACTAGGATTTCAGTAGGTTTGTCTAATTTTGGCGTTGAGACTTCCCGAAGTTCTAAAACATCGGGAGCGCCAGGTGCTGTCATAACAATTGCTTTCATCTTTTTTGCTTGCTTGACTCTGCGCAATTAGCTTTGCCGCTACCATGCAGGGCAATCGCTTATCTCATTTCAGCAGATGCGATCGCATTTTTCAATATCTGTTATAATAATCCTCTGGACATGAGCGGACGTGGCGGAATTGGTAGACGCGCTAGATTTAGGTTCTAGTGTCTCTGACGTGGGAGTTCGAGTCTCCCCGTCCGCATTTTTAATCGATAAATAATCTGTTATTTATCATAGAATTGAAACGCGCGATACGCATTCTCAAGTAAATGAGGAGCCAGAGAATGCCAGACAAAATCTTGGTAGTCGATGACGAATCAGATCTCGAAATACTACTTCGTCAAAAATTTAGAAAAAAAATTCGCCAAGGACGACTCGAACTTGTCTTTGCTAGTAATGGCATAGAAGCTTTACAACAGCTAGAAATCCATCCCGATATAGATATCGTGCTAACCGATATTTATATGCCAGGAATGGATGGTTTAACCTTGCTTACCAAAATCCGAGAACGAGAGCCGATTATTCAAGTTATTATTATTTCGGCTTATGGAGATATCGATAATATCAGAGCCGCCATGAATCGAGGTGCGTTTGATTTTTTAACCAAACCAATCGATTTTCAAGATTTAGAACTTACTACCAACAAAACCCTACAATACGTCCAGCAAATCAAAACGTCACTAGAAAATGAACGTCTCGCTCAAAAAGCGCAAGCGGAACTCTTGAGTAACCTTCAACAAGAAATCGCTAAACGCCACAAAGTAGAACTTGCCTTGCGCCATAGCGAACAGCAACTCAAGCAATTTTTAGAAGCTTTACCCGTTGGGATTTTTGCCCTTGATGCCCTAGGAAAAACTTACTACGCTAATCAAATGGCTCAACAAATCCTCGGTCAAGGTATCGTATCTGGAACGACAGCAGAACAGTTGAGCGAAATTTATAAAGTTTACCAACAGGGAACGGGGCAGATTTATCCGACCGCAGCGCTACCACTCGTACGTGCATTAAAAGGAGAAAGCACAACCATTGACGATCTAGAGATTCATCAAGGAGAAAGAACGATTCCCTTGGAAGTATCGGCTAGTCCTATATTTGACGATCGCGGTCAAATTACCCATGCGATCGCGGCATTTACTGATATTACAGAACGCAGGCGCTCTGAAGCAGAACGGATTGAGTTTATCGAACAATTGGCTGACTATAGCCGCACCCTCGAACAAAAAGTCGAAGAACGCACTCGCGAACTCTCGCAAACGCTAGAAGTTCTCAAAGCAACGCAAGCAGAATTGGCGATCGAAAATGCACTGCTCAGAAGCGCAGAACCTTCCTCGACTTACGAGTACCAAGTGGGAGGAAGCTTGCCGATGGATGCGCCAACTTATGTGGTGCGTTCTGCGGATCGCCATCTTTACAAAGCTTTGAGATCGGGAGAATTTTGTTATATTCTTAATTCTCGGCAAATGGGCAAATCTAGCTTGCGAGTGCAAATTATGAAACGACTCCAAGCAGAAGGGTTTCGCTGTGCGGCGATCGATCTCTCAGAAATTGGCAATCGACAGTTGACAATCGAGCAATGGTATGCAGGGTTTGTTTATATTTTAGCCAATCATTTTAATCTTTTCGATCGCATCGAACTTCGCAATTGGTGGCAAGAGTATTCTTTTCTCTCTCCGGTGCAGCGTTTGGGAGAGTTTATTCACTCGGTTTTGCTTGCCAAAATTAGCGAACCAATGGTTATTTTTATCGATGAAATTGATAGCGTTCTCAATCTCGATTTTCCGATCGACGATTTTTTTATTTTTATTAGAAATTGTTACAACAAACGCAGCGATCTATCAGACTATCGACGTTTAACTTTTGTTTTATTAGGAGTAGCTACTCCTTCTCAATTAATTAGCGATAAAAAACGAACGCCTTTTAACATCGGTCAGGCGATACAATTAAAAGGATTTCAATTACACGAGGCGCAACCTTTATTACAAGGATTGACAGAAAAAGTTAGCAATCCACAAGCCGTTCTTAACGAGGTTTTATCGTGGACGAACGGACAACCGTTTTTAACTCAAAAGCTTTGTAAACTAATTCGCAATTTTCCTTCGACAATTCCTATTAATCAAGAAAAAGAATGGATAGAAAAATTAGTGCGATCGCGAATTATTGAAAGCTGGGAATCTCAAGACGAACCCGAACATTTACGCACGATCCGCGATCGCATCTTTCATAGCGAACTAAATCCGATTAGCTTGCTTAAGTTATATGTCAAGTTCTTGTATCAAAACAAGATAGCTGTTACCGATAGTCCTGAAGAACGCGAGTTACTTTTGTCTGGATTAATTATTAAACAACAAGGAACTTTAAGCATCCATAATCGAATTTATGAATTAATTTTTGATGAAAACTGGATCGAACGAACGATCAGAAATCAGCTTTTTGAATTCACTATTTAAATAGCAGCTTTTACCTCATCTGTTTTGGCTGCCATGATCAAGTCATTTTTGTGTAAACCTGAGATAGAATGAGTCCACCAAGTTACAGTGACTTTTCCCCACTCCGTTAGCAAAGCGGGGTGATGTCCTGCTGTTTCGGCTTCGTCGCCAACCGCATTAGTAAATGCGATCGCGCTTTTAAAATCGGGAAATTTATAAACTTTTTCTAAACGCAAAACTCCTTCGCGTTCGATAATTTCCCAACCAGGAATTTGAGGTTTTAACTGTTCTATCTCAGATTGAGTCACGGGGTTAGAATCTGGCGTACAAGCTTCGCACTTTTGTTGTTTGAGTTCTGTCATAGTTAATTTGATGACCTAAAACACTTCCTCAGTACAAATTATAAGTTAAATAGCTAAAAACAGTTTTTTAGAACGAACAGGACGTTGACGCTTCGATTGTTTTTGCCAAAATCGCATTCCAAAACTGACAACCGATAAAAATCGTCCCGCGATCGAAAGTTGTATCAATAATCTTTGATAGCGTATTCTTAAAGTATGAGTTCCTTTTTGTCCTTTTGAAACAATTTTTGGTGCAGGCGCAAAAATTCTGTGGATGCGACGTTCGACCATATCTAATGTTCTCGTCACTCTTACTAAAACTCGCCATATCTGCCAGATGCGAATGGCAATATAGAGGTTAAACAAAGTTAATGATAGATTGAAGAATATAACAAATAAAAGCATTAAATGCTAAGTTCAAAAAAAGTTAGTTGATAAAAAGATTCTCTATGTTAACTTCAATATTTGGAAAAGTTTCTAAGGTTAAGGTTCCCTGCTGGTATTCTTGTTGGAATCAGACAATCATCTTTAAATAGATTGTAAAGATAAAAAAATAATTCAGTATTGGTACTTGCGTGAATAGGTTTTTCGGGACTCAATTCTAATAATTCTCCTTCTATAAGCTCTATACGTTTTTGAGAAAGAAGACCCGTATCTACAAGTTGGTGATATTCTTCAAGCGTAAATTTTGCAGAACTAACCATATCTTCAACCGCAAATTGCCTAAAATTATTGTACTCCTGGATGCGACAAGCTTTGATTGACGAACGCAAGCTAATCAAAGAGTCTTGTAATGCTAAAATAATTAAATTAAAGACCTTAAAAGGGGAATTAGCTCAGTTGGTAGAGCGTTGCGATCGCACCGCAAAGGTCAGGGGTTCGACTCCCCTATTCTCCATGATTAAGAAATAGCTCGCGGATTACGTTAAACCTCAAACTTTTTTGGTCGAGATCTCAAGTACCGATCTAGGTTAATCTGGGTTTTGTATCGATTTGTTAATGCGAAGGAGATAAACCGTGGAACGCACATTTTTAATGGTCAAACCCGATGGCGTACAACGCAATTTAGTGGGTGAAGTTATCCGACGTTTAGAAACTAAAGGCTTTACCTTAGTTGGACTCAAATTAATGAAAGTTTCGCGGGAACTTGCCGAAAAACACTATGATGTCCACAAAGAAAGACCTTTTTTCGGCAGCTTAGTTGAATTTATCTGTTCTGCGCCAGTAGTTGCAATGGTTTGGGAAGGAGATGGCGTTGTCGCGTCTGCTAGAAAAATGATTGGTGCAACCAATCCTTTGACAGCAGAACCCGGAACGATTCGCGGCGATTTTGGCGTAAGTATCGGACGCAACTTAATTCACGGTTCCGACGCGATTGAAACGGCTCAACGCGAGATTAGTCTTTGGTTTGCAACAGAAGAATTGGTTAGCTGGGAACCTAATGCTAAACCTTGGCTTTATGAGTAGGCGATTGGGGAATGGGAAAAAGGGAAAAGAAGAATTAATCCAAAATCCTTTCATCCAAAATCCAAAATTTAATCGCCGATCACTGTTAAAAGCTAGTTTTTAGCGTTATCGGATTGCGATGCGCGCAGTGCTGCTTTTGGGGTTGGCGAAGTTGGTTCATCGGACGTAGCTTTCTCCAAAAGAACAGGCACTCGCTCAGAAAATCCCCAGATAAAAATGACTGCGATCGTGGCTATGATAATCCATTCTGGCGGGACAAATTCTGGTTTGATGGCTTTGATTAGCAAACGCAAACCTACAAAACCAACCGTTAGAAACCCAGCATCTTCTAGATGCGTAAATTCGCTCAGCCAACGAATGAATAATCCAGCGAGAAATCTTAAAGTAATTACGCCAATCGTCCCGCCAATGAGAACCAACCAAATCTCGTCAGAGACAGCTAACGCCGTAGTGACGCTATCGAGAGAAAAGGCTACATCGGTGATTGCGATTGTCGGAATGGCTTGCCAAACTGACAAAAAGCGCAGGCTATGATGGGGATGTTGTTCGTCTTCTTCAGACGTGAAATAGTTATATACTAACCACAGTAAATAAGCTGCTCCAATTAGTTCAAACTGCCAAAACTTGATTACCCAAGTTGCAGTTAAAATTAAGGCGATGCGAAACACGTATGCCAATAGCAATCCAATATTGAGTGCTTGACGCTGAAGTTTTTCGGTTTCTAACCCTTTGGCGATCGCGGCTAGGGCGATCGCATTATCGGCTGAAAGAACTGCTTCTAAAGCGACGAGAATCAATAACAGTAGAGGCGTTTTAAAGCCGAGGTGGAGGGAAGAATCGAGTAAGTTGTCTAGCATTAACGGTTTTTTTAAGCCAAAAGTTTATATGGGCAAGAATTACCTACTTATCTAATATGACAGCTTAATGCCCTGCGAGGAAAGGGACAGGCGAAAAACTTCTGCATCGCATTACGATGAAGATAATTTTTATACAAAACCATCGAGCTTGTCACGATATAATTAAAGACCACCACAAATTTGATATTATAAACATTAATTTTTAATTAAGAAATCTTTGAGGTCAGCATCGGCATATCTTCTAGTTTCTCATGGCAGTCGAGATCCTCGCCCTCAACTCGCCACAGAAAGGTTAGCTTCATTATTAATTCAAAAGCTGGAGCGTCAACAAGCAACCGATCGGTTATCTTATTACCAATCGGACGAACGAAAATCGGATACAAAGACAGCACTCCGAAACCAACTTGCCAAACCAATAGTCGAGACAGCTTGTTTAGAATTAGCGCCCGTTTCTTTGCACGTTAGGATTGAAGAATGTGCGAGAAAGGCAAAGGAGCGAGGATTAGAAAGCCTAGAAATTTTGCCGCTTTTCTTATTACCAGGCGTTCACGTTCGAGAGGATATTCCTGGGGAAATCGCGATCGCGCAACAGGCGCTCCGAGGAGCAGTAAAGCTAGAATTGCGTCCTTATTTAGGAAATTATCCCGATATAATTCATATATTAACAAAAAAACTAGAAAAGCTCCCAGCACAAGCTAGAATCATCTTATCTCACGGCAGTCGTCGTCAAGGAGCCAATCAACCTTGCGAAGCGATCGCGGCTAGATTGGATGCAGTGACGGCTTATTGGTCGCTTTCTCCTAGTGTATCGGAGCAAGTTAAAGTATTAGCCGAATCGGGATCGGAAAGCATCGCGATTTTGCCTTATTTTCTCTTTTGGGGAGGAATTATAGATGCGATCGCTTCGCAAGTCCAACAACTTCAAATCGCTTATCCCAAAATCCAATTACATTTAGGCGAACCGCTAGGCGCAACAGAAGAATTAGCGGATTTAATTTTAACAGGAATCGATGAATGAGCGAATCACAAAGACAGCATTTGGGAAAAGTATATCTCCTTGGTGCGGGCCCCGGAGATCCAGGATTGATGACTATCAAAGGCAAACAGCTTCTAGAACAAGCCAATGTAGTCATTTATGACGCTCTTATTAGTCCTCCAATCTTAGCAATGATCAACCCCCTAGCAGAACGCATCGACGCGGGAAAGCGGCGGGGTCGTCACTCGAAATTGCAAGCACAAACGACTCAGCTTTTGATTGAAAAAGCACAAACCAATGCTGTCGTTGTCAGACTCAAAGGCGGCGATCCTTTCGTCTTCGGTCGCGGCGGCGAAGAAATGGAAGACTTAGTAAAAGCGGGGATTTCTGTAGAAGTCATTCCAGGGATTACCTCTGGGATTGCTGCGCCTGCTTATGCTGGAATTCCCATCACTCATCGCCAATATAGTTCTTCTGTCACATTTGTCACCGGACACGAAGCAATAGGAAAATATCGTCCTCAAGTTAATTGGAGTGCGATCGCGCAAGGTTCGGAGACGATTATTATTTATATGGGCGTTCATAATTTAGCTAACATCATACCCGAACTGCTTGCAGGCGGATTGAGCGCTGAAACTCCAATCGCCTTAGTCCGTTGGGGAACGCGACCCGAACAAAAAGAATTAATCGGGACGTTGGAAACGATTGTCAGACAAGTTGAAGAGACTCAATTTGAAGCACCTGCGATCGCGGTAATTGGTAATGTTGTTAATTTACATTGCGTTTTATCTAGTTGTCGCCCGATGGTATTTAATTACTAGCGATCGGTTTTCGCTTTCTCGATCCCCCGTTTTTCTCTTGTAAAGGGTAGGGCTGTAAAATAAGCGAATATAAAAGAGTGGAGGAAAAGGGGAGTAGGGGAGACTTTTGACAATCAATCCAAAATCCTTTCATCCAAAATCCAAAATTCGATCGCCGATCACTGACAAAATAAATAAGTTCCTAAATTATATATTGGAGAAAGAGGGGCAACCCAATCAACGGTAGGATCGATAATTGTATATTCAATTGGTTCGCTATTACGAGTTTTGGAAATTAAAATATTTTTTTGATTTAAGCTAAGAATTGAGATTCCTTTAGTTAATAATCGACGAAATAAATAAGCGGTTTGAATTTTTAACAGTTGTCGCGGCTTATCTCTATCTAACATTAAATGCAAATTGAATTGAGGCTTTTGACTAATTTCTTCAAGTTCGGGAATTTTAAAAACCCGACAAAATTTTGAATCAAATCCAGTGATAATATCTCCCAAAGTCTTACCACTGTCAATATTTTGCATGAAAAGAATTTGTTTAAATAAAACACCTTTTTCTAGGGTTTGGAAATATGAATAAACCGGACAAATTTTTAGTAATTCTTTTTCTTGCTCGCTAAGTTTTGTTTCAAAATCTTTTGCGAGTTTAAGGCTTCTTTGAAATTGTTGTTTTAAATTATCAGCAAAAAATTTGCCTTCAGAGCATTTTAAGGCAAGGTTAGAATTGGAAAAAATTTCTAATTCAGAACCATCTTTAGCAAGAATATAAATTCCTAGCTTTAATTTGTCAGAATAGGGATTAATATTATAAGAGTCTCTATTTTTTTCTATAACGAAATTAAATTCTTTTAATTTATATAGAAAATCTGTAAAATTTGCATAATTATTGGTTAGACGATCGCCAATTTCGTTGACAAGATCGAGCGTAATTCCATCTTGAGTATAAGTGGTTATAGGAAGCATTTAATCGTTGATTTATCTAGGTAAAAGTACTGGAAATACGACATAAAAAAGTGCGGCGATCGCGCTTGCCATTATTGTTAGAATGACTATTGCTGCAAGAATCCCAATTGCAATAACTAATCCATCTTTTTCAATCGTGCCTAAACTAATAATAACAATAGCGATCGCGGGTAAAAAATTCCCGAAAGGAATAGGCAAGGCAATAACAACTCCTAGCACGAGTAAAAGTAAACCCAACAGGCGATTAGCAATAGGCGAACTCATAAATTGCCATCGAGGTTTAATTACCCGTTCAATTTTTTTGAGATATCGTAACATTGTGAGAATTGCCTTCTCTAAAAATTTTCTCTCAAAAGAAAAATTGCCAATGCGTTTGGGCAACCAAACTTTTTTAAATCCCAAAAATAGTTGTCCTGAAACTAACATTAAAGGAATACCAATAATCGCAGAAACTCCGACTATAGGAATCGGAAGTGCTTCTGGAATAGCACAGATTAACAAAGCCGGCCCAAAAGCGCGATCGCCCATTCCTTGTAATATATCTTTAAGAGCAATTTTCTCTTCTTGATGTTGTTGCAAGATGTCTAGCAGTAACTTTGAGGTATGCAGTTTTGTAGGTGCAGAATAGCTCATTTAAAGATACCGAATTTATAAGCAACAGATATTGTTAATGAGTCAAGCGAATAATTTTGGAACTTAGGAAGTTTAAATGTGCGATAGTTTAACACGCAGGCGATCGCGATATTTCGTTTTTGAGTTTAATTAATATTCTAGTCTCTGCCATACTTTACTTAAAACTAATATCATTTTATTTTGCTAATCGAGTTGTCTGTAACCTTTAGATTGATGAATGCGATCGTCTAAACTTAACGCACCCGCACCAAAAGCAACAACCATCAATAAACCCCCTAAAATTGACAAATTTTTCATGAAATCAATTGTTTGAGTTGGATCGGCAATAGGATTATGAAAAACAAGGGTTGCAGGAATTAAAAAAAGAATCAATAAGATAGCGCCAATTTTAGCTTTGTATCCCAAAATTAAAGATAGTCCGCCGAGAATTTGAAATGCGATCGTAAAAATTAAAACGACAAACGGAATCGGAATTCCGACACTCGCCATCTGTTCTTGCGTTCCGGCAAAATCAACAAATGCTTTATCCAATCCAGAACGAACAAAGATAATAGCAAGAAAGGTTCTGGCGATTAAGGGAATGAATTTTTGCATTTTTTCTTTCCTCGTACTGTGTCAAGTTAATTTTGACGGACAATTTTTTCTGTATAACTTGCGCGATCGCCCATTTCTTCAAAATTATTCTAAGACGCTATTTCTTTATTTTTAACTATATTATTTGTCATTATGTTTGAGCCAGAAGCCTAATTTGCTTATTTTTATTCTAGCTTAACGAATAAAACAGCCTCAACCCTTTATAGGGAACATCTAATTACTTAAAGTCCCCCTCGCCCTAATAGGGGAGGGGGACTGTCACTTGCTAAGAACGTTTTAAACACCCTTCTGGCAAAGAATTATGAATTTTAGTTTTAAGCAATTAATTTCATAATTCCGATTAACTTATTCTTGCCCAGTGACTTTATTGACAATTTCTTTTGCTTCTCCTAGTATTCCTGCTTCTTCAGGATGTTCTTGGTAGTAGCCTTTAACATTTTCCTTGTATTTTTCTTGTGCAGCTATTTTAGGCTTTTCGTCAACTTCGATAGCTTTTTCATAAACTTTTTCTGGATCTTGTCTTGCTTGGTCTTTTTCTATTTCTTGTAAAGCTTCATTTTTCTCCATCACTGCATAACTAGGTTGAGTGGGAAGAGTAAACCAACTTAATACATTGAACAGACTTATTAAAGCTAAAAGTAATACTCCTCGACCGAGCAATTTTCTAAAATTAAAAATTAATCGCTGCATACAAAAACTCCTTTTTAAAGTTAAATTGTTTTTAAATGTGAAGCCAAGATTGTATCATTGACAACTTATGCTAAACGCTAAAAAGGATTGTATATAGCTACATAAATCAAATCTTCTATCTTAGGATACATATAAGAGTTTTATTTTAATAAAATTAGATGAAGATAATTTGTAATTTTTTGATGAAGCTCGACTATCTTAATCTTTTAGTACTAGGCATTTTGGGTAACAAGCGGATAGCATCAGTATTAATCTGACGATTCCAAATTTAGAGATAAAGATTGAGCCGAGAGTGAAGACTAACAATAAAGATCCTTGGTTAGCCGTTAACTTTTCTATGTTTTTCCCAGGGTTAGGACAGTGGTATGCTGGCAAACCGATCGCGGGAATAGTATTTTGTGTGACTCAAATAGTATTACTCGCGATCGCCCTGTGGTCGATCTTTAATCCCGATGGAAATACGGTAATTGGATTAATAGAACTCGCGATCGCCGTAATTTTTTATGCAATCAATATATTAGATGCTCATTTGAGCGTTTATTATCAGCACGACAATCCTACCCTAGAAAAAATCCCTCGCAAGCACAAAAATCCTTGGTTTGCTGTCTGTGTTTCTCGCGTCTTACCAGGATTGGGGCAGTTATATACCGACCAAGCTGTCTCTGGGATATTGTTTTTAAGCGCTACGCTATTTTTGCTCAAACTCGACGATTTTTTTGCCCCGCTACTGATTATCCCGCCCCTGTTAAAAGCTATTTCTACTTATCACGCCTACATTACCTTTCCACAACAGAAAACCCCCTTCTACCGTTCGCTAGTTGCAGTAATGGCAGGGTTACTTTTTTGTTGGGGAACGATTTGGAATCAGATTCCTCCCTGGCTAAACCAACGAATGTTTCTCATCCCCAGTCAGTCTATGGTTCCGACTTTACAAAAAGGCGATCGCTTTTTTGTCGATCCTCTCAAAAACGAGTCGCCAAAAGCCGGAAATATTGTTGTCTTCAAACCTCCCAAAAAGCTCAAAGCACTTGATGAAGAGTCCGCCAACCAAGATAATATTTATTATGTCAAGCGACTGATTGCGACACCAGGAGACATAGTTCGCATCGAAAATGGTATCGTTTATATTAACGACCGACCTTTAAAAGAAAACTATATTGCCGAGCCTCCCGAATACAAATGGGGGCCGCAGACTGTACCTGCCGATTCTTATTTCGTCTTGGGCGACAATCGTAATGATAGCTTTGATTCCCATCTGTGGGGATTTTTACCCAAAGAAGATATTTTTGGGAAAGCTTATAAAATTTATTGGCCTCCCAAACGAGTGCGATCGCTTTTAACAGTAATTAGTAATCAGTAATCGGTGATTAGAGTTCAAAGTTCAAAGTTCAAAGTTCAAAAATTTAGGAATTTAGGAATT
>JALOOL010000355.1 GCA_025454425.1 Hydrococcus sp. Prado102
ACCCATCTTTAATAGGAAGTCCTAAATCTAATAAAAGCAGGTCAAAGCTATCGCTCTGAGCTATAAAAACTACTTGTTCTCCATCTTTAGCGATCGCAGTATTAAACCCGTGTTTTCGCAAACCCTTCTCAAGAAAAGCAGCGAGGCGGTCTTCGTCTTCGGCAATGAGAATACGGCTCACCATTGATTCCTTACGTCCCCGATTATCTTCTAAAATTAAGCAAATTTACTCACTCATTTCTAGAATAATAACCCTTTGTAAGTTAGTGATAAGATTTAGATGAAAAAATTCTCATCCTCGCAGCCGATATCCCATTCCTCTAACCGTTTCGATTAAATCGCTGCTTAACTTTTTGCGCAGATATCCCACATACACATCAACGATATTCGAGCCAGGATCGTAATCGTATCCCCACACTCGATCTAATAATTGTTCTCGACTCATCACTTGTCCTCGATGACGAATCAAAGTTTCTAAAAGGATAAATTCTCGTGCCGATAGCTCGATATCGTTATTTTGCCACTGAACGCGCCGAGTGCGCAAATTGAGAACTACTTCGCCAATACTCAGTTCTGTTTCTTCTTTGATAAGCGTTCGTTGCTGATTTCGCAGGCGCAAGCGGATTCTGGCAAGTAGTTCTTCAAAGCGAAATGGCTTAGTGAGATAGTCATCAGCACCGCCTTCGAGTCCTGCTACTTTATCATTAATCTCATCGCGAGCGGTAAGGATAATAATCGGTAGCATTACCCCTTGACCGCGCAATTCTTCGAGGACTGTTAAACCATCCTTACCAGGCAATCCCAAATCTAGTAGCAGTAAATCGAAACTATTGTCCAACGCCATTGCAATAACTTCATCGGAATTGGTAGCGTTTGTCGTGGTAAATCCATTCGCACGCAACCCTTTTTCTAAAAAAGAAACGATGCGCGGTTCGTCTTCTGCAATGAGAATGCGATTCATAATTTTTTCAGTGCTAATAGAGGCAAGACAAGAGTAAATGTCGAACCAACTCCTAGTTGGCTGATGAGTTCTACTCGACCGCCGTGCGTCTCGGCAATTGCCCGCACGATAGATAATCCCAAACCAGATCCTTCCGAACGTCTGCGACTGTTTTTCGCACGGGCAAAACGCTCAAAAATCTTTTCTCGATCGCCTTGAGCGATTCCTTCTCCAGTATCGCGTACCCATAGGCGAAGGCAATTGCGATCGCCTTTGGCGCTGCCCGGAGGGCAATCGCGCGAACTGCCAATGGCGATAGTGTCTGTTTCGGTTGTATACTGGAGAGCGTTTTCGGTCAGGTTCATGACGGCTTGTGTCAAGCGTTGGCGATCGCAAACCAGAAAACCTTCAGCGATTGCGTCTATTTTCCAGTTGCGGTTGCCGAGTGCGGTGGCTTTAGTATGGAGTCCTTGGGTAAGCGATTCAATATCTACTGTCTCTAATTGGAGAAAATCGGAGCGTTCTGACTTTGCCAACAACATCAAGTCATCGACCATGCGATTCATGCGATCTAACTCGTCCATGACTAATTCGATGGTTTCTTGCTGTTCTTGAGGGTCATCTCCCATAAGTTCTAAATGACCTTGAACGATTGCGATGGGGGTTCGCAATTCGTGCCCCGCATCGTTGATAAAGGTTTTTTGAGCGCTAAAAGAGGTTTGTAGGCGATCGAGCATGGTGTTAAACGTCTTGGCTAGCTCCCCCATTTCTCCAGAACTTTGCACGGGAATCCTGCGATCGAGATTTGATTCGCTAATCAAACGGGCTGTAGTAGTGAGCGATCGCAAAGGTTCTAATATTTTTCCAGAAACTACCCACGCCAAAATTAAAGCTAAGATTAGCACGACGAGCAACACCTGAGTTACCGTCCAAATGACCTGTTGGGCTTCTTGGATTTCTCCTGCTGTTGTATGAGCGATGACAAAGTTTCCTTGCACTTTGCCGTCAATGATGATAGGCGAAGCCAAATAGACAATATTACCTAAATTGGGATCTGATGTTTCCCGTTCTCCTTGCTCATTTTGGGTGAGTTTTGCCCAACGCTTCATTAATTGAGACTCTTCCTGCAACTGTTCGGGTCGTCCTCTGGGACTAGAACGATAGAATTGACCGTTGATGAAGGTAATCAAGAAGGTATCGTCTTCGGGAATTTGACGATAAAGAAACTCTTGGAAAATTTCTTGAAGTTTCTCTTGGGTCATTTGGTCGGCGTTTGAGGATTCTTCGGCTACAAATTGCTTGAATGCTTCTAATTCCTCAACTAAATCTTCTCGAACTCGCGTATCGACTTGATGAAAAACTAGTTCGGAAAAAATAGGTATGGAGAGTCCCACAAAACCTGTCATCAAAACGCTATACCAAGCCAAAATACGAGTTCGTGCTTCCCACAGAAATCCTCGCTTTCGGCGCGAAGACTGATTTTTTGACTGGTTAGGTGAAGATTTGAGGTCGGTAACTGACATTTTTGACCCTATTGTCATGACTTTACCGTTTTTTGAGGTTATTCGATCGGTGTTTGGCTCTTTAACTATAAATATAAATACTTAAGGAAAGTATGTCAGTCCCATACAAAAACGTAGAATTTAATTCTACTTTAGGGGGAGTTAAGTTTTTTAAAGGGAAATTAGTGGAAATACATGGAAGAAGAGAGAATTGACTAGCTATACAAAGAATAACCGTTTCAGGTGCAAAAAAACAAGTTTTTGGCTTTATTTTGCATTATCAAAGAAATTTTAGACATAACTATCATTGGCAAAAAAAAAGTTAACTTATGGTTAAGAAATGGTTATTTTAAAATTAAGAATAATTTTTCTACTAATTCTCGATGAAGTTAAACTTAATAAAGCGTTAGTGACTTTCAATCGATGTGAAGAAGTTTAACTATTATGACGCGATCGCCCAATTTTACGATCGCACTCGCTGGCTAACAGATTCGGTAGCAGAAAAGATAACAAATCATATGCTCCATTGTGTCTCCCATGGGAGACATTTTTTAGATGAGTGCGATCGCGTACTGAAATCAGGAGGTTTTTATCTCAACTGTCAATGGATTACACCACCCGCGCGACGAGAATTTGAAGGGTATTTTCGGACAATTATTTCAAAATACGAGGATTTTAAACCAATAACTACAGCAATACAAGAAACAGATGTAAAAAGCTATTTTCACCGCAAAGGATATACATCAAATTACTTGGTTGCTAAAGCATCCTACGATTATGTTAATTGACTAATGACTGGGCGCACGCCATGCGCCCCTACGAGGACGAATGACTGCTTACGACTGGATTGTTATTGGTGCCGGAATTACGGGATCTGCGCTAAGTTACGAATTAGCAAAAAAAGGATTTCGCGTTTTATTATTAGAAAAAGACGATCGCCCCCAGAATGCAACTTATTATAGTTATGGTGGGCTTGCTTACTGGTCTGGAACGACAGAATTAACTCGCCAACTCGCTCAAGAAGGGATCGATATTCATCGTCATTTATCGCAAGAGTTAGAAGCAGATACCGAGTTTCGCGATATCGATCTGGTTTTAACGATTGATGCAAACGATGACCCGAAAACAGTAGCTGCTAATTATTCCCAATTTGCTGTTGTTCCCGAACTTTTAAGCATATCAGAAGCAATTGAATTGGAACCATTACTCAATCCTTATGCTATCTCAGGGGTTTTAAAGCTTCCTCACGCTCACATTAATTCTCATAAAACCAGTCAAGCTTATCAGCAAGCATTTTGTCGTCTCGGCGGAGAAATTAAAATCGAGCCAGTCATTAAGTTATTATCTCAGGGAAATCGCATAGAAGGAGTTGCTACGCCTCAACAAAATTACTTTGCAGCTAATACAGCCGTTTGTGCGGGGGGATTGAGTCGAGCGTTGCTCAAAGAAGCAGGGATTAGCATTCAACTCTATTTTACCCATGCCCAATTAATTAAAACTCCACCTGTAGATTTTTGTTTGCGATCGCTCGTTATGCCAGCCGTACAAAAACGGTCTTTTTTGGAGTCACAGGCGACTCAACCCGAAATGGAATCGCAATGGGAAGAAAACAGTCAAAATTTAGCCGGAAGTATTCTCGATCCTGGGGCGATTCAATTTTGCGATCGCAGTTTATATTTCGGTCAAATTAGCGAAATTTATACAAATCCTCAAGCTGCGATCGATCCCGAAACGAGTGAAGCGCAAATTCGTCAGGGAGTAGGCACTTTACTCCCTCTACTACAAAATTTATCAGGAACTTGGCATAGTTGTCTAGTTGCTTTTGCTAAAAATTCCCTTCCTTTGATTGGCGAAATCGATGCTTTTAGTGGCGTTCATTTGTTTTCTGGATTTACTAGCACTTTAGTTTTTGCACCGCCTTTAGCCAGACATTTTGCCAGTTTGGTAGCAGGAGAACCAGATAAGATAATTCCTCAAATAAATAACCTTGGCTAATTATAGGTTGACCGTTAAAATTCCCGAACTAAAATGGGAAAAGTACTATAACGATAAAATGTCGATTTTTTCTGCATCGTGGCTCAAATGATTAATTGGATTGCCCATTCTTGGCAAGTCTTAAGCTATAGCCAAGATTTCATGATTTGGAACTTATTTCTAGCATTTATTCCCTTATTTTTAAGTGTTTGGTTATTTCGGATCTCTCAAGCGCGATCTAAAATTTGGTGGATTATTTTTTTCATTTTTATCCTATTTTTACCCAATGCTCCTTATGTATTAACCGATATCATTCATTTAATTGCTTTAATTCGTCAAGAATACTCGGTCTGGACGATTACTTTAGTATTAATTCCTCAATATCTTATTTTTATTTTGGCTGGCTTTGGAGCTTATGTCATTTCTCTGATTAATTTAGGTTACTATTGCCATCAGTTAGGAAAAACAAAATTTCTTATTTGGATTGAGTTAATTACTCATGCTCTCTGTTCGTTAGGAATATATTTAGGACGCTTTCAACGGTTTAATAGTTGGGATATTATTACTAAACCCGATAGTTTAGTCGATAGTATTGTAGATAATTTGACGGGAAAGTGGTCGGTAATGATGATAAGTATTACTTTTATTGTCTTAGTCGTCTTATATTGGGTGATGAAAGAAATTATGCTTGGTCTGATTTATCGATTTCGCTATCAAAAAACTTTTTAAATATGGCGTGTCCTAAATATAGCGTTTCTTATAGTTATGAGGTACATCCAACTTCTGCCATCTGCCCTCTGGAGGGGCTGTGTAGCGAGGTCTCCTCGCTACCTTGTATGCCCCGGCCCTCTGCCTTAAAACTGTAATCTATGTACCTCATCAGCATGAGAATTGCTATAGATGAGGTACAGTTTAGGGGGCAAACAGGCAATAGGGGAAAAATCAGCGTACTGCACCTCAATTATTGCCATAAATAAAATAGGGCAAATCTATTAAATTCGCCCTATTTGCTTTATAGGTTTTGTTTTAAGGACTAACAATTAAATTGTTTAAAAAACATCTAAATCGATTGCTTTCGATCCGCCTGCTTGTAATTGCTGTAATAATTTGCCCAGTTGCACCCAAACTAAAGCAGCAATAAAAATGGTCACGGGAAGCGCGATCGCATAAGACAGCCAGCGATCTAATAAAAATACCTCCAAACCAGAGGCTAAAAATAAACAAATTCCCGCCGTCATAGTTAGGAAAGGCAATTGCAATTTTAATCCTTGTACTCGTGCTAGTTGTTCGGGAGTTGAGTTTTCCGACCATTCTTTAACGGATTGTTTTAAAGTTGCTTCAAAAGCCAATCCAGAAGTAATTCCCGCAAATAATCCAGCCAATATCAAGAAATAGGGCGGTTCGGCAAAGTAATAGTACATATTTTGTTATCGATCGCGAATTATTAAAAAATGTAAACCCATCAACAATTTACCTTAAAATGTTCGCCGTGGGAATCAAAGCCGCTACTCCAGTACCAGAAAGTTCGCGAATGGTATTAAGAGCGACATTCCATAATTGTTGGGGTTTAAAATCATCCTTAATCAACGCCCACAAACGCCGCACTTCTTCGGTATGCAAGCGGTCGTCTTCGGTTAGCGCTAATAGTAACTGACGGCGCAAATACTGTCCTTCTTCTGATAGA
>JALOOL010000356.1 GCA_025454425.1 Hydrococcus sp. Prado102
TTTATTGCTTTTCCTCATTTATGCCCCCTTTGCTACCAACCGTGGGTTACTTGGGTTGCTGTTTCCTCTTATCTTCCTAATCTTACTTGTCACAGCCATTCATTCATTCTTAAATCGCCAAACATTGTTCTTATACCTAATGCTTGGAGGCGCGTTATTTTTCTTGCGAATATTTGCTTGGTTGAATCAGTTCTCACTATCAAGCAACCTGAAAATAGCTATAGCTGCTAGCGCGATCGACGCAGTATTTATGATTTTATCGATTAACTTTATAATCGGAGAAATTTTTTCAAGAGAAATTATCACAGTCGATGCGATTAGAGGTGGAATTGTTGTCTATGTTTTGTTGGGAATTGTTTGGTTTGAAATTTATCGTATTCTTGATGGCTTGATTCCTGAGTCTTTTTCAACCGATGAAGATTTTGAACTGCTCCATTTCAGTTTTACAACTCTATCGACTGTCGGTTATGGCGATATTGTCCCTGGAAGCAAATTTGCGAAGATTTTAGCTAATTTAGAAGGTATAGTTGGCGTACTTTATCCAAATATATTTATTGCCAGACTCATTAGTCTTTACGAGCAAAATAGGTCTAAATAGATATAGCGTTTCTTTTTCTAGGTAAGGTACAGCTTTGGGTAAAGGGTAAAGGGTAAAGGGTAAGATCGATGTACTTCACTCATTATGAGAATTGCTATATTTAATAATAAATCTGCTTTAATATTGTTTTCTTAAATTTTGATTAAAATCGAAACCAAACTTATAAAACAAAAATAATAATTAAAATAAATCAAAAAAGAATTACTATGAAAATTGAAGACTCTAATCGAAGAGAATTAACGCCTGAAGAACAGCAAGAACTAGAAAAATTCAAGGTCATAATTCAAGGTGCTATAGCAGACGGTATTCTGACTCGGTACGAAAGAGATAGAATTGCTTATATTATGCGTGCTGATGGCAAAATAACCTATGAGAAATTTGAATTGCTAAGAACCTTGATGCACGAGAAAATAGCTAGCGGAGAGTTGCGACTCGATTATTCTTAAAAAGTAAATGGTTGCCTCATATATAAAGTCATCTTCATAAGAGTGGATAATGTTTCAGTCCATTAAAATGGACTCGATCTGTAAGACGGGGAATTAATTCCCCGTCAGTTATTGCGACGGCTATAAGATGTAATTACTAGCGATTTTTGTTCTTATGGGTCTACTTTAGTAACTAAAATGTCTTAGTTATCAGTTGGTCAATTAAGAATTGACAGGTGAATAAAAATCTTCAATTCAATACAACTATCGATTGAAGTTAACTTAATTTTCTAAAACATAGAAGGATGAAAAAAAACGTTCTAGATCCGCTTGGTTGTCAGTGATTGAAAAATTTAGATATAACCTCCGATCTACCAAATAAAAAACCAGAATGAGGTTTTTATCGAATGCTTCTCCGATATATACTTTGCCCTCAATATCATCTTTGGTGACTTTCTTTTGTTCGCGAAATTTAGGAGTTTCACCTTGTCGAAAAATCTCTTCAAAAATATATTTTGCTTGAGCGTCAAAAACTTCATCTTTTCCCGTTGCCCTGAGATAATCTTCTGCTAAATCCGTATAGCCAACTAAATAATACGCTCCCCTTTTCAGTTGGGATTGAGTTTGCGTCGGAATTAGCACTTCTGCCAAGTTCCACTGAAAAGTTCTATCGTTCAAGGATTGTTCTTCGCTAAATTGAGTAGGAATTCCTGGCATTTCTACTTGCAGTTTTCCTGCCATAGATGTAAACAAATACCAATTGGATTGAATTTCTCGATCGCGTTCTATTACTTGGCTCGTTAAAGTTTCTCGATCGCTTTTTGTCGCTTGGACGGGAAAAGGAAAAAGATTAATTGAGATCGCCAGAATTGTTGTTGTCCAAATAGCAAATTTTCTTTTCATCGTTTTTTTTATTGAATTCAATATCAATCGACAATGGCATCCAAAATTTCTAGACGATTAATGCGACGGCGAGTGCGATCGCGTCGGCGATCGCGTTCTTCTGCCCATACGCAACGTCTAATTCGCTTTCTATCTCGGTCGTCCCAAGCATCTTCACACACTTCTCGCCGAATGCCATCGCGAATATCATCTCGAATCTCGCGCCGAATAGCACGTCTGACAGCGCGATCGACATCTCTGTCCCTATCGGCTTTGGCACTGTCAACAAATAAGGCTTGCGTAGCGATTGAAAAAAACAAGACATTGAGTAACAGGAAAAGAACTTGCCGCTTTATTTTTTGATTCATCATTGCTAAATTTTTTGAGGGTAATGATGGGAAGGAACTTTCTAATGCTAGGCTTTCAAAGCAAGCAAATATGCAAAATAAATTTTTGCATATTATAAAATATTTTTAAATGATTTAGCCTGCTGCTTCCTCTTATCTTCTCGATTGCGCTTAAAGCTTGCTAGCCACAGTTATAACGGTAAAAATATTGCAACTATGAGGCAAGTTTTTAGATTCGCTTAAGTAAATTCTCAGATTCTCCTCAGCAAAGTAAATAATACTGATTCTTAATATGCTCAAATGGTTTGCTCAATGGATTTACTTACAGTTGACAGGCTTCCACCGATTCTTCGCTCGGCGATCGCGACACGACAGCTTGTAGCGGGGCAAAGACTTTTTAGGCAGGGAGATTCAGCATCGGCTGTTTTCGTTATTGAGAGCGGACGGCTAAAAATCGTTCGCAACACAGAAGAAGGAAAACCAATAACGATTGAGATTGCTAGAGCGGGTGAAAGCTTTGCAGAAAGCGCGCTTTTTTCTGAATTTTATTCCTACACGGCCATAGCAGAAGTGACTTCAGAGGTCATTGCTTACCCGAAACAACCTCTGCTATCAACCTTACGCGATCGCCCCGATTTGGCAGAAGATTTTATGACCCTGTTAGTTAGGAAGAATAATGCTTTAATCGTCGATTTAGAGCTACAAAGCATTAAAGCGGCTCATAGGCGAGTCTTGCAATATTTGCAATATCTAGTCGGTTCTAGCGATTCAAAAGTAGTCAGCTTCGATCGCCCTCTCAAAGATGTTGCTGGCGAGATTGGATTAAATCCTGCTACCTTGTCTCGTGCTTTGACGAGATTGGAGAATGAAGGCGCGATCGCTCGCGAGTTAAATTCGATTATTTTGCAAGATTTTTCGGCTGCATGATTTAAATCAAGCGAATTTGGTATCTCCATGAACTTCAAATATTGATGAGATTCCCTATTGTTACAGTGTGACTCAACTTTCTGCCATTTGGCGTGCAACCAGGTGGCGCGGGGATGGTGGTGAACCTTTATAACAAAGCGAGCGATACGACCTTTTCTTACTGTGCGACTTTTGATGTGGTAGTGGCAGTTGGAAAGGGCAGAGTAAGCGAGTTTCCCGCCGCTGAGGTGAAGTAATTAAATAGAGTGCGATCGCGTCGGCGATCGCACTCTAAAAATCCGTTCTTTGGGAAAGGTTAATCAATGCTCGAACAACTCAGACGAATTAAAAATCCTTTGCTCAGAAGTGCTGCGATCGCAAGTTTTACCTTTAGCATTGTCACGATTGTATCTGGTGTCGCGATCGCGATCGTCAATCCCAAAGACAAATCGACTAGCAATTTTGTTGTCTATTCCTCCCTGATTGGGACTGCTGGCGGTGCAGTTTATGGATTGATTTTTGCTAAATCAAACTCGCCAAAAAAAGAACAATGGAAAGATTGGCGCAAATTTGTCGTATTTCGTAAGGTAGAAGAAAGCGCAGAAATTACTTCTTTTTACTTGCAACCGCAGGATAAAGACACAATTGCTAATTTTGAGCCAGGTCAATTCTTGACGATTAAACTAGATATTCCCGATCGAGGTAAACCGATTATTCGTACCTATTCGCTCTCGGACTATAACGAAGCTTGTGAATATTATCGCTTATCCATCAAACGCGAATCCACCCCTCAAGGATTAGATGTACCGCCAGGTATCGCGTCTAATTATATGCACGATCGCGTTCGCGTTGGGTCACTCATCGAAGCCAAACCACCTGCTGGCAAGTTTGTTCTTGACGTACAAAGTTCCCTACCTGCCGTACTAATTAGCAATGGCGTTGGCATTACGCCAATGATAAGTATGGCAAAAGCTTGTAGTCTTCTCAACCCCAACCGTAAGGTCTGGTTTATTCACGGTGCTAGGGATGGAAAATATCATGCTTTTCGGGATGAGATTATGGCGATCGCTCTCCAAAATTCTAATTTGCAAGTTCATTATCGATATAGCCGTTCCAGACCCGAAGATGATGGCTCTTATCATAGTGTTGGTTATGTTGACATCGATTTAATTAAACAATTAGTCAAGTCCTCCACACAGGTCAATATTAAGTGCCATAATTGTGGACTCGATACCCACGATCGCGATGCTCAATACTGCAAAAAATGTGGAGAAAAACTGTCTAATTGGGTAAACTAAATGAAACTACCTAATTATAAGTCCCTATTCATGAGTACCCTTGATTTAAACAAACCAAGTACCCGACAGGTACAAGAAATAATCAAACAGAAGTTAGGTGTTACCATTAAACTGGCCACTGGTGATACCTTGGTGGGTAAATTATCTTGGCAAGATCCTGATTACATTTGTCTAGTTGATAATGGTCAACAGAAAATTATCATTAGCCGTTTAGCGATCGCCTATATTCAACCATCACCCACTTGAATTCTCACCGTAGGAATTAAAGGAATTTCTCCACTCATCAACTGTTCAAAGGCAATTTGTTCTATGATAGAACCCACCACCAAACAGCGATCGCCCTCTTCCATCACCGTATGGGGATTAGGATAGTTAATCTCTGTCCCATCCTTTCGCTTAATAGCCACGATCGTTGCTCCCGTAAGCGTCCGAATTTGGGCATGGGCAATGGTCATCCCCACCAATGGACACAGTTCAGCTAAATTGTACCACCTAGTATTCATCCCCACAATGACATTTTCAATCCTGTCATTAACTTCCACCTTATTTATATCCCCCCGTAAGGTTACATAGTGGGAATTGCGGATCAATTTAATTTCTTCAGCGATCGCACTGGGAGCTAGGCCCATCTTACTCAATAAATGGGCGCCTATTTCCAAGCTAGCCTCCAATTCCGGTTGAACAACCTCACTACCACCCAATTGATACAATAACTCAATATCTTGATAGTGATTAGCTTTAACAACTATATCCAAATCCGGAGAAAGTTCTAGGGATCGTTTTAAACACAACCGTGTACTCATGGAATCCGGTAAAGCAATGACCATGGACTTAGCTTGACTAACTCCAGCCTTGGCTAGAACATGTAAACTAGCAGCATTTCCATAGACATAGGGAATACCCCCATCCCGTAGCTTTTGAATAGCTGTTTCTGACTGCTCAATGACCACCACAGACCCTTGATGTTCAGTCAGCAACCCCACCAAATTCTGCCCAGTACGCCCATAACCACACACAACAATGTGTTGTGACTGTGGGAGGTTTTCCGTAGCTCCTTGGGGCATTTCCATGGGGAGTAGCCAATGATTGATGGAGGGGATAGACTCCAACCAATTAAATAATTTAGGTAATACGCGTAAAATAAAGGGGGTAATAATAAGGGTTACCGCAGTTGTCCCTAAAATCAATAGGTATACTCGACGGGAAACCAACCCCAAAACCTGACCTTCACTGGCGAGAACAAAGGAAAACTCCCCAATTTGGGCCAATCCTAACCCTACAATTACAGCAGTTTTAAGGGAATAACCAAAGATCCTCACCAAGGGAGTAATAATTGCCACCTTACCCACCAATACCAATAACACTAATCCTAAGATCAGTTCCCCATTGTTCCAGAGAAAAACGGGATCGATTAACATCCCCACGGAAACAAAAAATAGTGCGGCAAAAATATCCCGTAGGGGTTCCACATAAGTCAGGGTCTGATCGGCATATTCTACCTCAGAAATCATTAATCCGGCTACAAAGGCGCCCATCTCAATGGATAATCCCAACTGTTCCGTCAATAGGGCAATGCCTAAACAAAGGGTAACTACTCCCAGCAAAAACAATTCTCGACTTTGCGCGAAGAAATCCAAACC
>JALOOL010000357.1 GCA_025454425.1 Hydrococcus sp. Prado102
AGACTGAAATGATTCATTCGCTGCCAGTAACAAGCAGCACTTAGAAAGCATTGGGCTAAGGCGTTGATATGGCTTAATTCCTAAACGCGATGCTTGAATCGAAGCAATTTCTTTCACAATCCTAAAAAAGGCGAGTGGATTGATTGGCGTAAAGCTAGGAAAGTAGAAGAGACAGCTAATAGACCTGGTTGGTTAGCCGAAAAGCGATCGCAGGCGGGACTCAAACAATTACCAACAATTCCTCGCTCTGAACTAGAAGCCGAGTTCGCTTCTCTTGCCCCTACCAATGGCAAGAAAGCGCCTGTCCCTGTCGAGCGCGTTCGTCAGATGTCGAAATTTTAATGTAAGAGAGCGATCGCTCGTTTGGGTTGGGCGATCGCTTTCACAATTGAAGTTGCCACTATTACGCTTCTCGTAATACCCTAGAACAATAAATAGGCAGCGCAAATGATTAGATCTTTCCGGTGTAAACATACGGAGTGTCTGTTTAACGATGAAAGCACGGGCAAATTCGGAGCGATTGAAAAGTCGGCTCGGCGCAAGTTAGAAATTCTTAACGCAGCGCTCGAATTAAATGACCTCCGTTCGCCCCCTGGAAATCGTTTAGAAGCCCTTGTAGGAGATCGCGAAGGTCAGCACAGTATCCGCATCAATGACCAATGGCGCATCTGTTTTACTTGGTCTGACTGCGATGCGGAAGATGTCGAAATTGTTGATTACCATTAACGAAGAATTATGACTCAGCTACTCGAACCTATTACCCCTGGTGAAATCCTCTTTGAAGAGTTTATGGAGCCATTGGGCATCAGCCAGAATCAATTAGCCCGCGACTTAAACGTAAGCGTCCCTCGTATTAATGAAATTGTCAACAGCAAACGAGCCATTACTTCCGACACGGCATTAAGGCTAGCACGGTATTTCAACACTACTCCTGAATTTTGGCTCAATCTCCAGCAACGCTACGATCTAAAAGTAGCCAAGCGGCAACTGGCATCAGAGATCGAGCAAACAATTAAGCCATTCATTTCAGCGACAGGATAGGCATCTTAATGATGAGTCAGATTGCTGCGATCGCTATTCAATTAAGAAATTTATCATGAAAGAACTACCAGATGAACAAACACTTTTAGAATTGCTTCTTCTTGCTAAAGAAGCAGAACAAAAAGCGAGAGAATTAAATGAAATGGGCGAGCGATTCAGTCAAAAATGGCTCCCTCGTTTAGAAGGTAGAAGAAAAATTTTCCCTCAACAATCAAACTAAGTAAATAAGGCGATCGCATAACTTATAGATAATTAGTGCTGCTTTTTATAAATTGGGATGAGAAATATGCAACCATTAACTCGAATGACTTTAGAATTGCCGACAGAATTGATTGAGGCGACTGAACGAGCGATCGCACAAGGAAAAGTTACCAGTCTCGATGAATTGATCGCTCGTGCCTTAAAACGCGAATTATCGGCGCTCTCTCAAACCTCTTTATCTTCATCGCAATCAGATGACGATCCGATTTGGGAGTTGGGGACAAATCCAGTTGTTTGTGATGTCACGGATGCCTCAGAAAATCTAGATCGCTATTTGTATAATTCTCTTTAATGAATAACTTATTTCTAGATGCTAGTTATGTAATAGCGTTAGCAATTTCTAACGAACAAAATCATTTAGCTGCTTCGTCTCATTGGCAAAGTTTAGACCGCAAAAATACGCGACAGCTTAGATGGAAGAACTTAAAGCCCAAATCAAAAAAGAATCCAGTGCTGCTACAAGGTTAAGTAAAGATGCGATCGCAGCTTTTACTACCCGTGATTTTGCCACGGGTAAAGCTTTGATGCGGCAAGCAGCTAATGCTGGAAGAAATTGTAAAAACTTAATCGAGCAATATAAACAGATCTGCTCCCACGACAAGTAAGAGTTGACCATCGTGCGATCGCACTTTTACGAATGAGTAATTAGTTGGGGTGCGATCGCTTTTCAGATTAGCTTCCTTACCTTTATAAATAATTGCAGGTTTTAGATTTCAAAGAGCGAATTGTTGGATGTATTAGTTAGAATTGTTAGGCTTAACTTCCTGAACTGAAGTAGAAGGTGAAGGGGGAGTAGGATAATGCTTTATTAACAAGCCGGAGCCAATAGAACCAAGCAACAAAGTTAGTAGTAAAGCTAGTCCTTTTTCTGTTATGGCAATGGTTACGATTACTACTGGTTCTCCTGTAGTTGTTGATAGATTTTGTGTTTTGTCGTTAGTTTTTTTACGAATAAGAAATTTCCACATCTATACACTTACTCCTACTTTTGAAATATTTTAATCAAGCGATCTCTACTTTTTGTGGGCAGTTTTATGGCGTTGCTGAATCAAACTATCGATCGGGCGACGCTAATCTTTTTGCTTCAATCCTCTCTTCTATGTATGCGGTAACTAATGAATACGTACAAATTTCTACCCAGTCATCTTTATCTGCTATCAAGTCGATCGCTTGTCCTGGATAAACGATCTTCTCAACCCACCATTTCGGGTTACTGACTCTCACAATTTGCAAGCGATCGCTAGTGTTGCGATATTGGCAGATCAAAGAACGACGATTGTTTAAATTTGTCATGATTTTTAACTCCTGGTATTTGTATAAAAAAAACTGGTCAAGTGGAAAAATCAAATCCACTTAAACCAGTGTTGGGTTAGTAAGCTAACCATCTTCGCTAGTTCACAAAGGTGATGAATAGATATTCAATTTTTCGTCAGTTGTAATCAACTGCTCAATGCAGACTCCAAAAACATTGTGCTAATCTACTGCACTCCCTTGCACTCCCTAAAATTTCCTCGATAAGACAATACTAATGTTCCGATAAATGTCTTCGATTCGGGAAACTCAAGCGTCACTATCCCGTAACCGTTATGAACTACAGCAGCGGTCGCACAATGAAAGAACTCAAGCGGATGGACGACCTTTCCCTGTCTTGAGGCAAAGTACAAGAGTGGCTCTGGGGGACTCTTTTGAAGCGCAAAGAGATCGAAGAGTTCTTTCTGGTGGCATCTAAAAGAGCCACGATTAGGAACATTGACTATAAAATTTTGCCCTCTATCAAACTTCTTAATCGAGAGTTCAAAAAGGCTGCCAACCGGAACCCGCTCACCCCCCTCAAACGATTGTTGCCAACTCGTTACGATTTTCTCTAAATTCCTGTCACTCATTAATTTGGCTCCTGAGAACGAAATGCTATGCAGATTTACCTTCGGCAGTACACGCTTCCCAACTCTGTTTTTGTAATTCTAATGTATATTTAAAGTTTGTGTAAAGTTATTTTATCTAAAGAAATATCAAGTTAATGTATTTTTATAGAGGAAAATTATTTGTTTGAGTTAGACGCTCATGGCTAAACCATCTCTGAAAGCCTCTGAACCTGGACTCCAGTTCGCACAGGCGGCTTTTACTAAGCAAGGATTAACACAAGAAACACTGGCGGCTCAACTAGGTTGTAGTCGAGCTACCATTATTAAGTTTTTTCACGGTCATAGCGTATGGCAGAAAAACTTTATCAGCATCTCTGAAGCACTGGGGCTGGATTGGCAAAAGATCGCTGCTTTTCCCCAAAATACCGACTGGGAGTTAGCTGAATCTTCTCACAAAGACTACGTTGATATAGCGCTTTTGGTTCAAGAGGTACGCAGTAAGGTCAAAGCTAGCATCCAGGAATGGTGTGGAACGATGCGTATCTTAGATATGACACGCCCTATTGAACTGAGTCAAATTTATACCGATGTCAATATTTTGGAAAAAATTACTGCAAACAGGCGCAAGACCATCAATGAATTATGTCAAGAATTTAATTTAGGAGACTTAGAAAACGTTGAAAGATTTGGGTTAGGTAGAGTTACTGAAGAACGAGTTCTTGGATTAGAAGCCGTTGAGAAATATAAAAAACTTATTGTTTTAGGAAAGCCAGGAGCGGGGAAAACAACCTTCTTAAAATATCTTGCCATTCAGTGCAACCAGGGAAAGTTTAAGCCAAACCTCATTCCTATTTTTATTCCTCTCAAATATTTTGCTGAAGCCTTAGATCGACCCACTTTATTAGAATATATTGCACGACAATTCTCTACGTGTGGCGTTACCGAGGAGCAAATTCAAGAGCTACTCAAGCAGAATTCGGCTTTAATTTTGCTAGATGGATTAGATGAGGTCAGGGAAGAAGATTGGGAACGCACTATTAAAGAAATTCGAGATATTTCTCGTCAATTTTATGATAATTATTTTATTATCACTTGTCGAATTGCAGCCAAAGAGTATATTTTTGATAAGTTCAACGAAGTAGAAGTCGCTGATTTTGATGACCAACAAATTGAGATATTCATCAAAAATTGGTTTAGGAATAAGTCAGTTAAAGCTGAGAATTTTCTAAAATATTTAAAAGTTAACAATCGTTGCTACCAGTTAGCTGTCACTCCACTGTTGTTAACCCTTTTCTGTTTAGTGTTTGAGGATGCAGGTTATCTTCCAGCTAATCGCTCTGAGTTATATCAAGAAGCATTAGATGTACTTCTGAAAAAATGGGATGCCAAGAAGGGAATTCAACGAGATCTGGTTTATAAACAACTGTCACTCCAGCGAAAGAACGATTTACTAAGTCAGATTGCTTTAATTACTTTTGAGAAGAAGAAGTATTTATTTACTCAGAAAGAAGCCGAGCAATATATTGCAGACTATATTAAAAACTTGCCCGATGCTGAGAGCGATTGGGAAACTTTGCAATTAGATAGCGAAGCGGTTTTACGCTCAATTGAAGCCCAACACGGATTATTAATCGAACGAGCTAAAGGAATTTACTCCTTTTCTCATCTGACTTTACACGAGTATTTTGCCGCCAGAGAAATTGTTATTAGAAAACGCCCTCAAAAAGAAGTTTTAGAGCAATTAGTTAAACACGCGACTGAAAAACGCTGGCGGGAAGTTTTTTTGTTGGCGACTGAGATGTCACAGCCAGATGCTTCTATGCTCCTCACTACGATGAAACAATATATAGATGGGATGCTAGCTAAAAACAAAAAACTACAAAAATTTCTCAGCTATGTCACAGAAGTATCTACCTCTGGTCAGCTTCCTGTTAAACCAGCAGCGATTCGCGCTTTTTATTTTGACATTGACTTTGATATAGATCGGGAGCGAAGACTCAGTTTACTGTTAGATTCTTCGGCTAACTATCTAGTTGGCGGCAGCTTTTTTGCTCGCGTTTTCAAAAATACTGAGTTTGAAGAAGGTGTTCGGATTGCCGAAAGCTATGACAACAATAAGGCTCAATCTTCTCGGAAAATACGCGAAGCTTCCTCAGCCAACGAAGCTATGTACATCGCTGTCAAATATGCTCTTGAATCAGAGAGGCTAGAACCAAAATTAAGAAATATCTTGGAGAAAATCTATCAAGAAGACTCTAAACAAATAGAAAATGACGGACTCGATGAAGAAAAAGTTAAACTTTTGGCAGATGAATCAAGAAGTGTTGCTAAGGAGAACCGCCATATCGGTAGTGAATCTTGGCAATTTAGCAGCGAAGAGAAACAATTACTCAAGCAATATTATGATGCCAATAAACTATTAGTAGAATGCCTAAATACTAATTGTGTCGTTAACCATAAAATTCGCACACAAATTTTGGGTACGTTGTTGTTACCAGTGGCTGAGATTTAAGGCTATTGTCTACAAAAGATTTAAATTTAGAACAGATTCAAGATAAACTCACCATGAAATTTCAGGTAGCTCGGCAGTTGGTTTGCGGTACTCTTTTTAACTTCTGCAAAGAAACATCAGAAATTTTCGCGGCATGGAATAAAGAGCGCCTTCAACTTCCTAATACGGGTACGCATTTTGGTTTTGTTTGCAGTGGAAATCCTATTTTGTATCGAAATACGGGTTCGCAGGAATACAGACTCAATCCTGGTATGTACTTCAGTCTGCCTGGAGATGGCTGGATTGGTAGCAACGATTCATCGGGTTTTGTCGTTACCTGTCCGGCTTTTAGAGGCGTATTTCTTATAGGAGGTGCCATTGAATCAACGGGTCGATTAGGTTAT
>JALOOL010000358.1 GCA_025454425.1 Hydrococcus sp. Prado102
TACACCTCTTGCTAACTCTATCCTTAACTCAAAACAATGGTAGGGTGGGCAATGCCCACCCTACAAATTCTTAAGATAATTGTAATTAATTTTGTTGACCTGCTTATTAATTATAAAATTACGATATTTTCAGAAAAACAATTATGAAAATGACTTTAGTTGATATTCTTGCAGCAGTTTTTCTTCCTCAAGCGATAAATGTTGTCCAGAAGCCGCTTTTTGTTTAACTTGTTTGAGTTGGAAAATAATCGACAAAAAAATAATAATTATCGCAATCGGCACAAACAGAATAGCGACTAACATCAACAATGCTAAAAAACTAGAATAAGCTAAGTTTGAATTTGGGAAAAATTTAAAGATAGATTGAAAAGCAATAAGAATCAAAAGATCGCAAACCAGACGGCGAAGGATACGATGACTTTTAAATAAGAGTTTTTGTTTGGTATTTATCTCTTGAAATGTCACGATCGCACTAATTTTTTGTAATATCCACAAGATTATTGTAAATTTCTCTAGAACTCATTGATTGTAAAGAGTGAATAAATTTTTCGATTACCTCTAAATTTTATTAAGTATTTTAGGGCGAGTGCTGAAGATGCCTATAAGATCGGACTTGTGAAACTCAACTCCCAATTTAATTGTGATATCCTTTCCTATCGACGATCGCCACCGCATCAATGCTTCTCAATTAGACGTACCCCCACGCTTGCTGTTGGGGCCTGGCCCTGCTAACGTCCATCCCCGCGTCCTTGCAGCTATGAGTCTGCCAACGTTAGGACATCTCGATCCGAGATACTTAGAATTAATGGACGAAATCCAAACCCTACTTCGCTATGCTTGGCAAACCGATAACCCCATGACGATTTCGGTAAGCGGGACGGGTAGCGCAGCGATGGAAGCGACTTTAGCAAACGCAGTCGAACCTGGCGATGTTGTTTTAGTTGGAGTTATGGGTTACTTCGGGCATCGCTTGGTAGATATGGCAAGTCGTTATGGGGCAGACGTACAAAAGTTAACTAAGCCTTGGGGAGAAGTTTTTAGTTTAGATGAATTGCGCCATGGGTTAGAAACCCATCGTCCTGCCATTCTTGCCTTAGTTCACGCAGAAACCTCGACGGGTGCTAGACAGCCTTTAGAAGGCGTTGGCGAGTTGTGTCGCGAATTTAATTGTCTGTTACTGGTGGATACGGTAACTAGTTTGGGAGGCGTACCGCTATCTCTAGATACATGGGGAATAGATCTTGCTTATAGTTGCTCTCAAAAAGGTCTTGGCTGTCCGCCTGGACTCGCACCATTTAGCATGAGTCCTCGCGCTTGGGATAAACTTCAAAGGAGGCGATCGCAAGTTGCTAATTGGTATCTCGATATGAACTTATTAAGTCGCTATTGGGGTCAAGAGCGAGTTTACCATCACACGGCATCGAGCAATATGAATTATGGCTTGCGAGAAGCACTGCGTTTAGTAGCTGAAGAAGGGTTAGAATCTCGGTGGCAGCGCCATCAAACCAACGTAGAATTTCTTTGGCAAGGATTGGCAGAGTTGAGTTTAGTTTGTCACGTACAAGAAGAGTTTCGCTTGCCAACCCTAACTACCGTGAAAGTTCCCGAAGGCATTGACAGTAAAGCAGTTGCTCGCCAACTACTAACAGAATACAACATTGAAATCGGCTTGGGATTGGGCGAATTAGCAGGTAAAGTTTGGCGGATTGGTTTGATGGGTTATAACAGTCGGCGCGAGAATATTATACTTTTGCTCGAAGCGATCGCTCGTATTTTAACTAAAGCAAAAAAAGGTTAAACTTTCTCGATTAAAAGGGAAAAGGCAACAGGCAATAGGGAGTAGGGAGTAGCTTCGCTTGGGGAAAGGGGAAAGGGGATTGGGAAAAGAAATATTTACTCCTGAACTCCCGAACTACTGATAACTAATATCTTGCATTTTTGAACTTTGTACAGACGCGTTCCCTGAAAGGGTTCCCGTAGGGTAATTTCGCGTCTCTACGAACTTTGAACTCCTAATTTTCATAATTCATAATTTAAAAGATTATTCTTCTTCTAAAAAACTATTTTGCAACTCGATTGGCATTATGGGCGGCTCGAACAGATAGCCTTTTCCACGAATTGTCTTAATAATTTTTCCTTCAAAGTCGTTAATTTTTTTGCGGATTTGACCGATATGAACGTCAACTTTTCTTTCTGTACTCATTTCTTCATTTTGGCTCCAAACTGACGTAATCAGTTCAGATCTCTCCCAAACGCGACTGGGATGGCTAGCCAAGAAATATAACAATTCAAACTCTAGTGCTGTTAGCGGTATGAGTTTTTGTTCGAGAATGACCTCGCATTTTTGAGGATCGATCGCTAAATTCTCAAAAATTAAACGAGATGGAAGGAGAGTATCGGGAGTAGGAAGAATGGGAAGAGAATCGCTTCGGCGTTTTAATAACGCTTCGATTTTTGCTTTAAGAATTTGTAAATTAAAAGGTTTAGTTTGATAATCGTCAGCCCCTCTTTCAAAACCTTCTAAAATATAATTTGCATCCGTCAAACAAGTTAACATTAAAACAAAAATACCTGTTTTACGAAGTTCTTGGCAGAGGTTAAAGCCGCTATCATCGGGTAAGTTAACGTCTAAAATAACTAAATCGGGCTTAAATGATAGAAAGATTTGACGAGCCGTTTTAGCATCTTCTGCAACTTCGATTTGATAGTTATTATAAGTAAAAAAACGATGAATGAGATGACGAATGGCTGGATCGTCATCCACAACCATAATTTTATTCTGGGGGACTGGAACAACCATAAAAATTAATCGCCCTTATTAAGGAATCATGTAAAATTTACTGTCTGAGTGCGATCGCCTATTAATTCACAAGAACAGATGAAATTTCCGCGAATTTTTTCTATAATATTTGCTTTTAAAGGCTATGTAGCTCGTTAGTTTGCCCGAACGATTAACCAAATACTTAGTTTCTTCTTGCCTTGCTCCTCCCCAAATACTAATAATTCGCCAAGTGTCGCTAGATTAAAATATAAAATTAGATTTTTGAACGATTCCTTAAATTTACACCAATTTTATAGTGAAATTGTCTCAAAAGTAATGTTTGACAAGACCTTAGAGACAGTACGCTTTTAGTTGCGAGTAAATAAAATAGTTGTGCTGACAGAGAAATTCCAGCAATTCTGGCGACTTGCAGCCAAAAATATTTTTAATATTTTACCTTGGAAGATTCAAAGACAACCTATTGCAGATTAACTAACGCGATCGCCATGCAAGCCGTTTTGGATAAAAGATGATACAAAAAAGAATTTAATCTATCATATAAATTATGCTTTGGCCCTACACGACACCCGGCATTCCCGACTACTTATTCGAGCGTTTACCGGGGATTCCCCTGAGTAAGCGAGAAGTCCGATTGCTACTAATTTCGGCGCTGAGATTGAAGACTGACTCGGTTTTGTGGGATATTGGCGCGGGAACGGGAACAATTCCGGTAGAAACAGGATTATTGTGTCGCGAAGGTAAGATTCTGGCAGTAGAACGAGATGAAGAAGTCGCGAGTTTAATTCAACGAAATTGCGATCGCTTTAGCGTCAATAATGTCGAAATCGTTGAAGGGAGTGCGCCCGCTTGTCTTGAAACCTTACAACCTTTGCCAGATCGCGTTTGTATCGAAGGCGGACGACCGATTGAAGAAATTTTGAAAAAAGTTTGGCAATATCTTAAACCAGAAGGCAGAGTCGTAGCAACCGCTGCTAATTTGGAAAGCCTTTATTTAATTTCACAAGGATTTGCCAACTTACAAGCGCGTAACGTCGAAGTGGTTCAGGCAGGCATCAATCGCTTGGAAACGCGAGGCATTCATCAAACCTTTGCCGCAGTCGATCCCATTTTTATTTTAAGCGGCGAAAAATTTTAAAGCATAGTAGCCTGAAAAACTCCTAAAATTCGCCGAAAATTTATACAATTTGATTATAGAAATTTGTTAACCTTTCATAAGGATTTCTTAACCCGATCTTTCTCTTTTTTTTGCCACTAGGTTTTTTAAAATAACATGCCTTGGTCACGTATTATTAGTGCAATTGTTGCGATCGCCCTAGCCCTGGCGATGCTCGTCATGGGAGGATGGTATTTTACTCTAGGAGTTGGCGTTCTCGTCTTTTTGGGGGAGAGAGAATATTTTGAACTGGTACGTGCTAAAGGAATCGCACCGGCTGGCAAAACAACTTTGGTACTCTCTCAATTATTGCTCGTCATTGCCGCGATCGCGCCTACTTTAACCGATGCCGTCTTTCCCTTAAGCGGAGGGCTGATCTGTTTTTATCTGCTATTTCAGCCCAAACTCGCAACAATCGCCGATATATCGACCTCGATTTTAGGCTTGTTTTATGGCGGTTATCTTCCTAGCTATTGGATTCGGTTGCGCGTTGGTTTTCACCCAAGTGCAATGCCTGTCAGTATTGCCAGTAGCGATTTACCTGCCTTGGGATTTTTGCAGGAGTCTTGGGCGCACCTCAAGCTATTTCCGCCAGCTTTAATCGTTACTTGCGTGGCGTTTGGTTGCATAATTGCTGCCGATATCACTGCTTATATTATGGGCAAATGGTTGGGGCGCACTCAACTGTCTCATATCAGTCCAAAAAAGACCGTAGAAGGAACGATTTTTGGAGTTTTAGGCAGTATTGCCATAGCAGAACTTGGTGCTTGGTATTTAGAATGGCCTCACTGGCAAATAACGGGATTAATTTTAGGGATATTAATCGGGATTGTCAGTCTGCTGGGCGATTTAACCGAATCGATGATGAAACGCGATGCAGGGGTAAAAGATTCGGGACAATTAATCCCCGGACACGGTGGAATTTTAGATCGCACCGATAGTTACGTGTTTACTGCTCCCGTAGTTTACTATTTTGTAACTTTATTGTTACCATTGTTGAGTTAGCTTGGTGAAATATTTTCTTTTACCGTTAGGAGGATGTCACGATCTGAGACTCCCCTAGCTCGACCAGATGCCAAAAATTGCTAGATCGAATTAATAATCTGCAATGTCTCTTCCCAGAGAAAGCGATTGGAAGCGGCTAAAACTTCGCTTGATTGGCTGGTCAATTCGTTTCCCGACCAATCTGTAATCACTCCCCCAACCCCCTCAATGATGGGAACGAGGGCGCAGAAGTCATAATATTTCATATCGGAGTCTAAAACGACCATCGGCATCGAACTCCAGCCAGAAGTTAATGCAGCATAATTATAGCAATCGCCGCCAAAAGCTGTTCGCTGGCAGACTTGTTGCAGTTTTGTAGCGATCGCTTTTTGTCTGTTGGTAACAAACATTAGCGGAGTCGTCGAAGTCAGACAAGCTTGAGCTAAGTTACTATAAGTATCTTGGGCGTAAGGATTGACAATCGGGCGATTATTTAATGTTGTTGGGTTTCCTTTTACTCCCAGCCATCTTTCTTGCAAGATGGGTTGATTGACAATTCCAATTAAGGGGTTATTGTTTTCTAGATCGACTAATCCAATCAGCGTTCCAAAAATTGGCAGTCCTCTAACAAAAGATGAAGTTCCATCAATAGGATCGAGTACCCAAGAAAATCCATTTTTAGAAGGAATATTTTCTCCTTCTTCTCGAATTACTCCATCTCCAGGCGCTTCTTTTAAGAGGATTTCTACCATAGCATTTTCTGCTTCGCGATCGGCGATGGTAACAATGGCAGAAATTTCTCCTTCTTTGGTTTCTGTTGGGATGCGAGGCTGTCTGAAGTATTGTTTAATTACTTCTTGCGAAACATCGGCTAATTTCTCTGCTAGCTTTGTTCGTCGATCTAAATCCATAAAATTTATAATAAATAGGCAACAGGCATTCTTGGAATGGGTAGTGACATCCTCCCAACGCTAATTGCTGGCGCAATATAGCGTGGGCTTCCCAACCTCGCGATTGGGCATTTCTCCCCCCATACGCCACTTATCTAGGCACATAGCCCCCGACAGTACGACTTGAGAGACAATTTCTTGCTTTTCCAGAGTCCCTGG
>JALOOL010000359.1 GCA_025454425.1 Hydrococcus sp. Prado102
CTTCAGATTTAAGAATGTAGACAATTCGGTCAGAACCAAGCGGATTAGGTCGCAGCTTGATTATCCTTTTGCTGTGGCTGATTTTTATTAACTTGTTCGTCGTGCGAGGGACGGACGAATCAACCGTTGCCTACAGTCAATTTATTAACCAGATAGAAGCTGGGAATGTTGCTAGCGCCAAGATTGGTTCTGACCGAATTGTCTACATTCTTAAATCTGAAGAGACACAAGAGCAATCCAAGCAACCAAAGGAATATACAACTATTCCCGTTCCTGGCGATTCGGATTTGTCCGGTCTTCTGCGCGAACATAAAGTCGAATTTTCTGCACTACCTCCTAGTAATTCTGGCTGGATTGGGACTCTACTTAGTTGGATAGTTCCACCGCTGATTTTTGTAGGACTCTGGGGATGGCTGATGGCTCGTTCTCAAGGGGGAGCCGCTGCGCTAACAGTTGGAAAGAGCAGAGCGCGGATTTATGCAGAAGGCAATACTGGTGCAACTTTTGACGATGTGGCGGGAGTTGACGAAGCCAAAGCAGAATTACAAGAAATCGTTGATTTTCTGCAACACGCTGCTAAATATACTCGTTTGGGGGCAAAAATTCCTAAAGGCGTTTTGTTAGTGGGGCCGCCAGGAACGGGAAAAACTCTCTTGGCAAAAGCGATCGCAACCGAAGCTGGAGTACCTTTCTTTAGTATTTCGGGTTCGGAATTTATCGAATTATTTGTTGGAATTGGCGCGTCGCGAGTGCGGGATTTATTTGAACAGGCAAAACGACAAGCGCCTTGTATTGTATTTATCGACGAACTCGACGCGCTTGGCAAATCGAGAGCAAATGCAGGCGGGATTATTGGAGGAAATGACGAGAGAGAACAAACCCTCAACCAGCTTTTAGCCGAGATGGACGGCTTCGATACGAATGCAGGAGTCATTTTAATTGCCGCAACTAACCGTCCAGAAGTGTTAGATCCGGCATTACTGCGTCCCGGACGTTTCGATCGCCAGATTGTTGTAGATAGACCCGATAAAATCGGACGAGAAGCCATTCTGCGAGTTCATGCTAAAAATGTCAAACTCTCCGAAGATGTAGCTTTGGAGAAACTAGCCGCACGAACGCCAGGATTTGCCGGAGCAGATTTGGCAAATTTGGTCAACGAAGCAGCTTTGATGGCAGCTAGGAAAAATCGCAATTCAGTGACGGTAGAGGATTTTAACGAAGCAATCGAGCGTATTTTGACGGGATTAGAGAAGAAATCTCGCGTTTTAAATGAAATCGAGAAAAAAACCGTCGCTTATCACGAAGTCGGTCACGCGATCGTTGGCGCGTTGATGCCGGGTGCGGGGGTTGTAGAAAAAATTTCTATCGTTCCTCGTGGGGTGGCAGCTTTGGGCTATACTTTACAGCTTCCAGAAGAAGATCGTTTCTTAACGATCGAAGACGAAGTTCGCGGTCGAATTGTCACGCTTTTAGGCGGACGTTCTGCTGAAGAATTAATCTTTGGAAAAGTTTCGACGGGTGCGAGCGATGATATCCAAAAAGCTACGGATTTAGCCGAAAGATCTGTCACGCTTTATGGCATGAGCCATAAATTAGGCCCGATCGCGTTTGAAAAAATTCAACAACAATTTCTTGAAGGTTTAACCAATCCTCGCCGCGCTGTCAGTCCTAAAATTTCTGAAGAAATAGATTTAGAAGTAAAAGAAATTATTGAAGGGGCACATCATATTGCTTTAAATATTTTACAAAAAAATAGAGATTTATTAGAAGAAACAGCAAAGATTTTATTAGAAAAGGAAATTTTAGAAGGAGAAGAATTAAAAGAATACCTCAAGCGAGTCCAAAAAACGCCAGAGATGGAAAGTTGGCTTTTAAAAGGACAGCTTAATAGCAATCTCCTTGAGCCAACAAGTTATAATGGAAAAGAAAAATCCTAGAAAATAAGCTATGTATTTGGAAAGATGACTAACATCTTTCACAAGGAAGATGAGTAGGAGCGAGTATTAGTATTATATTTGAAAGTAAGATTAAAATTAACTTTTTTAGCAATTGAGATGATTTTGAAACAAACTGTTCTCCAAAAATTTACAATTGGGAATTAGCTTGGAAAAAAAATCAAAATAAAAATAGTTAAAGATGCGATCGCGCTAAAGCGAGGAGAAGAAATAATGAAATTGACTAATTTATTTAAGGGATTAGTAGCTAGTCTGGCGACGCTAGGTTTAACCGTGTTTCCACTCAATTTGATGGCTTCTGCTTATGAAATCGAGCAACCTATAACGATCGCAGGCGGAAAGGTAGGAGGAGCCGCAGAAGATGCGGGTAGAGCCACTGGAGATGCCGCAGAAGACGCGGGTAGAGCCACCGGAGATGCCGCAGAAGATACAGGACGTTGGGTAGATAATGCCGCGGACGATACCGAAGAAGCCGGAAAAGATACAGGACGTTGGGTAGAAAATGCTGCGGACGATACTGGAGAAGCTGTAGAAGATGCAGCAGATGCTACGGGTGAAGCGGCAGAAGATACGGGTCGTTGGATAGATAATGCTGCGGACGATACCGGAAATTGGATTGAGGAGAGATTTTAACCTCTAAAAAATGAGATCTCGATTGATTGAGATGTGAGTGTTCGCATCTCAATTTTTGTTAAAATCCTGTTAATCTTTAACGCGATCGCGATCGCACAAGCTATCAAAAAGCTGGCTTAGAAAGCATGAAAAATTCATAACCAGAACGACCGGATTGCACTTGAACGATAACGGGTTGAGCGATGCGATCGCCCATCGGTGTAAATTGGACGCTCCCACTCGCTCCTCGAACGCTAAAAGACGGATTCCGCAGGACTTGCTGTAACTGTTCGCGACTGTCTCCTTGGTGTAACCCTGCAATTATTGTCTGTGTCGCATCATAAGCCATTGCTGTCCGCCAGTTTACTTGACCGCGCCATCTTTGCTCCATTGTCCGAGCAAAGCTAGGATCGCTTTGAGGATGCCAAGGGGCAACCAAAACTAATCCTTTGACATCCTGCTGTCCGGTTTCTAAAGTCTTGAATGTGTATAGCGTCGAACTGCTAAATAGCGCTAATTTGCCCCGATTTGCCCTTGCTAGGTCGATCGCGCTGTTGAGGCGATCGATATGAGAAGCGATAAATAATCCATCCGCACCGCGACTAATCGCTTGACTTACTGCCATATCTGCGTTGAAATTAGGAGCGGATAAGTCGCAGACGGTTGGTGCTATTTGTGCGCCATGGCGCACAAAAGCTGCTATAAATTCATCTTTAAAAGAGACATTATCGATTGACTGCGAATCGACACAAAACGCCATTTTCTTTTTATGAGCCGTATTTGCTACATAGTCGGCTAATTCCTCTGCCATGACTTGAGAGGTGGGAACGGTACGAAAAATATAATTTCCCATCCCAGAAAGATTGTTAGCTAGGCTAGTGGGCGACACCATGACCAGTTTTCCTTGTTGGTAGATAGGTGCAGCCGCTAGAGAAGCATTACTAGCATTGTGTCCCACTACCGCTAGAACTTTTGGATCTTGTACTAACTCTTGAGCAACTTGTTTAGCAATTTCTGGATCGTTTTTATCATCAACGATTTCTACTTGCAATTTTTGTCCGTTAATGCCACCTTGTCGATTAATTTCATCCTGCGCTTGGGCAACTCCTCTGAGAATTTCTTGAGCAACATTTAAATTGCTGCTAATGGGAATGCTGAGTGCAATTTTAAGGGCATTATCGCCAGCTTGAGCGTTATTTAAATAAATTAATGTTTCTGGATCGTTAGGCTGCTGCAAAAGAGAGGTTTCAAAATATTGACTTGCCTTTTGATAATTGCCTTTAGCAAATTCCTCAATGCCTTGTTTTTTTTCTGGAGTTGCATTTTCTTGAATTAACATTTGTTTTCCTATACTAGCGCGATCGCTCTTATTCATCCCAGATAGAAAAGTATTAAGTATGCGAGGGACAAAGAAAACAGATAACAAAATTGCCAAGATATAGACGATAGGAGGCAAACTATTTTTGCGAGTTTTTAGTGGAACTTGAGTCATAGTATTAATAAATTATTGATTAGAAAGGTGCAATAAAGTAGCACGAGCATCTTGCTCGCTTTTGCAAGCTTTTGTAGGTTTGCAAGCGAGACGCTCGCACTACAAGCTACTTGCTTGTTTCATTTATTTGAGCAAAGCGACGAGTAATTTCATCGTCAAGTACAAGGCGATCTAAATCGCTTTGCATTTGTTCGATATGACTTTCTGAGAGTTCCGCTATAGCCCCAAGTGTGAGATATTTCCCTTCTATTGCAGTTTGTGCCGATTCAAATTGATTGCGAGCCGAATCGAGATTTAAACTGCTATCGATTTTGGCAATCGTTGCTAAGGCTTCATTAATTTCTGCGATCGCTTTTAGATTCTGCATTTCGGTTTGATAGAGTTCTAACTTTTCACGTTCGCGATTCAGTTTTTCTTTAGAAGCCATCACAACTTTTTCTGCTTGGGCAACTTGTTCGCCAATTTTTGGCAATAATCGTTCGATAACAATTGCTTTACTCATTGCTATCCTTGCGGCTTCTTCATTGCCCTGTTGATGGGCAATTAATGCTTGCTTTTCTACTTGTTTAAACTCTCCGTATTTGATTTCGTATTTGCGTTTTGCTTTTTCATAAGCAGCAACCACAGTCGCAACCGATTCTGTCAGTTGGGCGATCGATCTTTGCATCGATTCAATAGATTCCCGTGCGACTTCTACTGCAATTTTGCCGCCCGATTCGACTGGTATTCCCCACAACCAATGCCAGATACCAACTAAACTACGTCCGGCTCTTTCTCCGATTAACCAATAGATGAAATGTTTGAGTTTTCCTTCGCCAATTAACCAATAAATTAGTTGTTTCATTTCTCTCGCTTGCGATCTGTCTGAATATGTATTGCGATCGCTCAACAGAAAAATGCCCCCAAAGAAGAAAATATTTGTTACAAATTTGAGAGAATTTTTCTCTCGATCTTCAATTTTGCACAGAGTTTTGTTAGTTAACCTAAGTTCGGAATAAGCAACACCCTTTGATTCTGTTGTAAAACGACTAGCACAATGGATTGTCAAGCACCGTTATTAATAACCTCAACTTCTGTAACTGGAAGCTTTAACCAGCTACTCAGTTCATAAGCTAACCACTCAGCTTCCTTTTGAGATAGCCAGAATGACCGATTTCCAACTAAGAAGGAGTTTTCGAGAGCATTGCTTCGATCGCGTGTAGCGATTCCAACGTGATAACTCGTCGTCCCATTAGGTTTCGTATATATTAACCGTAGCTTTTGTATCGTGCTGCGAGGCATTTTGTTTAAACACCATTGCTCCGCTTGAGAATATTTCCACAGAGAAATTTCTTGGCGATCGATTCGCAGTACAATCCTGTCAAACTGACAGCACTTATTTGACCAATCATCTAACCACCACAAACTAACGAGAACAGTGCCTAAAGACAATGCGCCTAAAGACAATACAGATAATGCGATTAAGGGACTTATTGTCATCGCACCTCCCATCAGGAGGAATATAACTAACAAGAAGACTAAGCATCCTTCGCCTCCCTGGTATCCAGCGGGAGAAGAAATCTCGATGGTTTCATCACTTTTGGTTACGGTACATACTGCACTAGCTGGGCGGCTAATTCTAGGGAGTTCGCTTGAGAAGATTGGGCTAATTGATAAAGCACTTTCTGTGGAATTGAACTGCATATTCGTCGTCTCAGGATTAGCTAACTCATCGGACGATTGAATCGGTAAATCTAACCAATCGCTCAACTCAAATGCTAACCAATCGATTTCTATTTCAGTTAATCGGCGTAAATCTCGATTTTTATTGAATTTCTCCAGCGAATAGCACTGATTCCCTGCCCAAATATTTAGCCCCCAATAGAGAAGTTTCTTGTCGCTCAAACGTTCAATTTTGACGATATCTTGAATGGGCGATGTATATCTTTTTTTAATGCCAAACCAGTGATGAGTGAAG
>JALOOL010000067.1 GCA_025454425.1 Hydrococcus sp. Prado102
AAGGTTTATTGTTTTGAAGTAAAGCTAACTTATACCCTTGACTTGTGTAACCCGAAAGTCGCTCAGGCATTATCTTTAGTCGATACCCCTAATTGCTTTCTTGATAAGAATATAGCGCGAGCAACGGCTCAGTTTGTTCGACAAACGACACCCGTACAAGCAATTTTTGTTCCCTCAATGGCGTTTTTAGATCGCCTCGATAAGTGGGTGTTGGTACTATTCCTAGAAAAACTCTCCAGTATTGCCGATCGTTATTTACCCAGCGTCAGCGAATGCGGATTCTTGAGCGTGGATTTTTAGAGCGATCGCATTTCTATTTCTCGAAATCATTACCCGCAAACTTGTTGCAGCGTACTAACAAATTCGGGATAAGAAATCGCCGCAGCTTCTGCTCGATGAATCGTAGTTGTTCCCTTGGCGTTTAAAGCCGCGATCGCGAGACTCATGGCAATGCGATGATCGGTATAACTGTCTACTTCTGCCCCACTTAAAGGCGTTCCCCCCGCAATCTCCAATCCGTCGGGAAGTTCGGTAATTTTAGCACCCATTTTATTCAACTCAGATGCAATAACCGCAAGGCGATCGCTTTCTTTCACCCGTAATTCCGCAGCATCGCGAATAACTGTTGTTCCTATAGCATGAATAGCGGCAACTGTCAAGATAGGAATCTCATCAATTAAACGGGGAATGATATCGCCTGAAATCGTACAAGCATTTAGTTGAGAGGATCGCACCCGCAAATCGGCAACGGGTTCGCCTGTTGCAAGGCGCTCGTTTTCTAAGGTTATATCGGCTCCCATCATCTCCAGCACTTCTAAAATTCCGGTGCGCGTGGGATTGATGCCAACATTTTCGATAATTAATTCCGAACTCGGTACGATACAAGCAGCCACCATCCAAAACGCCGCCGAACTAATATCGCCAGGTATGATAACCTTTTGTCCTTGTAAAGTTGCCCCTCCGACGACCGTAGCGCTGTGGGTTTCGGGTTCAATTTCTACTCGCGCGCCAAATGCTTGTAACATCCTTTCGCTGTGATCGCGCGATAGAGACGGTTCTGTAACCGTAGTCTTCCCATCTGCCATCAATCCCGCCAAAAGAATGCAGGACTTGACTTGAGCAGAAGCGATGGGAGAATGATAATGAATGGGGTTGAGTTGTTGTCCTCGTACTGCTAGAGGCGCAAAAGCATTGTCTCCTCTACCCCAAATTTGCGCACCCATTTCTTGAAGCGGTTTAATGACGCGGGACATAGGGCGCGATCGCAGCGAACTATCTCCAGTGACGCTAAAAAAGCGCATGGGATGCGAAGCAAGCAATCCCAACATCAAGCGAATAGTCGTCCCCGAATTTCCAGCATCTAATATGTTAGCGGGTTCTTGTAAGTTGCCCAATCCGATTCCTTGGACGATAACTTTTTGCGAATTGAGCGGGGAAATTTCTGCACCCATCGCTTGAAAACAACTAGCAGTACTGCGGGGATCTTCTCCTAATAGCAATCCTTCAATAATCGTTTCTCCTGATGCGATCGCGCCTAACATCAAAGCACGATGGGAGATCGATTTGTCGCCAGGAACCGAAAACTTTCCCTTTAAAGCTAGACCAGAAGCAGGAGGATTGACGAGTAAATCTTGGCGATCGTTACTTTCGCGCAGGGTAATAGTAGGAGATAACATGATACAAGAAATTATGAATTATGAATTATGAATTATGAATTATGAATTATGAATTATGAATTATGAATTATGAATTATGTTATCCGTCCTCCTCGCTTCGCGACCTGCGGGTCGGGTTCAGCATTCTGAATTCATCATTCAAATGTAGCCGATTCCATTCGACCAAAGCAATGCACTTTCAAACGATCTTTGGCTTTCTGACCTAAAATTCAATTAGCATCTAAATGATAAGCTAGTGCAAAATTGATTAGAAAGGTGTTTTTGGAGAATGAGGTAATTAAGTGGCAGGCAATGAGCGGGAAAAAATACGCCATCTGTTAGTCATTCAAGACCTTGAAGGTCAACGTATCGTTCCACTTGAAGGAGCGACCTATTCGATTGGACGAGATTCGCGTAACTCCATCGTCCTCAACTCTAAAGTGGTTTCGCGCCAACACGCTATTCTACTGCGAGTGACCATTCCCGACAGCAAAAACAATCTCTTCCGAATCGTCGATGGCAATTTAAACGGACAAAGAAGTAAAAATGGCTTGCTCATCAACGGAAAAAAATGCTTGGCGCGCGATCTTCAAAATGGAGACGTAATAATATTTGGCCCGCGAGTTCAAGCAAAATACTACTATATGTCCAATCTAACCGATTCAGAATTTGCCCAAACCTGCGAAGCCGACGATGTTTCTAACTTCCTAGCAAGTCGAGTCAGCCACTACGAGACACAACTCGCTCCCGATGATACGGCGATCGAGAATAGCGAAGCTGCCTTAGTCCGTTTGGCATCTTTTCCCGAACTAATTCCCAATCCCATCATCGAGGTAGATATTACAGGGAATATTACTTATCTCAATCCAGCCGCAATTCTCAAATTTCCGACGCTTAAAGAAATGAAAAATAACCATCCGCTCTTGATGGGACTAGCGTCGAGCCTAGAGAATCAAACGAGTAACGCATTTGTGCGAGAAGTTCGGGTCGAGCGCGAATTTTTTGAACAATCGATACATTATATTCCCGAAAGCGATTTAATCAGAATCTTTATTGTAGACATTACCGAACGCAAACGGGCAGAAGAAGCAAGGCGACAAGCAGAAGAAAGATATCGCCGCATTTTTGAGAATTCAGTTGGAGGAATTTTTCAAACCTCCCTCGACGGATACTTTTTAGTTGCCAATCCCATGCTTGCTCGCATCTACGGTTACGACTCCTCCGAAGATTTGATGAGAAGCATTACGGATATTGGAGAGCAACTGTATATCGATCCCATGCGTAGATTTGAATTTGTCCGTCAGATGCGCGATCGCGGCGGCGTAAGAAACTTTGAATCTCAAGTCTACCGCAAAGACGGGAGTATTATTTGGATCTCGGAAAAAGCGCGTCCGATGTACGACGCAAACGGTCAGCTAATCGGTTATGAGGGAACGGTAGAAGATATTAGCGATCGCAAACGAGCCGAAGAAGAATTGCGCAAACGCGATCGCCTCTTACAAGCAGTTGCAGAAGCCGCCAGATACTTACTCGCCGAAATGAACTATGAAAAAGCGATTTATCAGGCGATAGGGCAGTTAGGCGAAGCCTCTGAAGTCGATACCGTCTACATCGTCGAAAACCATCCCCACCCCGATACTGGCGAAGCAGCGATGAGTCTGCGCTATGCTTGGTCGCAGGAGTTAATCGACCCGCCCATTCACCAACCCCATTGGAAAAATCGATTTTACAGCGACTTCAACAAATCCGATTGGTACGGAACCCTTTCGTCGGGGCGATCGATTAAACGTACAATCGAAGAATTTCCCGTCGCCGAACAGTCTTTGCTCGATCTAGATAATATTCTCTCGCTACTGGTCGTCCCCATTTTTGTTATTGGCGAAGTCGGTAGCACTTTCTGGGGTTGGATGGCTTTAGCAGATTGCCAGCAAGAACGTTGTTGGTCAATGCAGGAAGAATCTACCTTGTTTACGATGGCAGCCAGCATTAGCAGCGCCTTACAGCGCCAGCAAACCGAAGAAACCATTCGCTACAGGGCGCTTCACGACTTGCTCACCGATTTACCCAATCGAACGCTATTTAACGAACAACTCTCTTTAGCCATTCCCAATGCAACTCGGCAAGCAAAAAGTCTTGCCGTTATGTTTTTAGACTTAGATCGTTTTAAAACTATCAACGATACCCTCGGACACACCGTTGGCGATCGCTTATTACAAGCAGTAGGCGTCCGGCTCAAAAATTGCCTCAGATCGGGCGATATTGTCGCGCGTTGGGGTGGAGATGAGTTTACCGTCTTACTCGCTCAAATCGATCGAGACGAAGATGCTACCCAGACGGCACAAAGAATTCAACAAGCGCTCGATTCAGTGTTTGCGCTTGAAGGTCACGATCTATACGTCACTAGCAGTATCGGGATCGCTTTGTTGGATGCGGATAGTTGCGATAGCGAGACGTTAATCAAAAATGCAGATACTGCCCTTTATTACGCCAAAGAACAGGGCAGAAATCGCTATCAGTTTTATAATGCTTCCATGAGCGCCAAAGCACCCGAACGACTGACTTTAGAAAAGCGGTTGCGCCAAGCGCTAGAAAAAGAAGAATTTAACTTGGTCTATCAGCCTCGCGTCGAGGTAGCCACGGGTCAAATTTTAGGCGTAGAAGCGCTGATTCGCTGGCAAAGTCCCGAAATGGGTGCGGTATCTCCTGGTTCGTTTATTCCCGTTGCCGAGGAAAGCGGCTTAATCGTTCCCATTGGCGAATGGACTCTGCGCGAAGCTTGCAGGCAAAATAAACTTTGGCAACAAGCTGGAATCGATCCGATTTGCGTAGCGGTGAATCTTTCTCCCTTGCAATTTCGCCAGCCAAAATTGGTAGAAATGGTCGCCCAAATTCTCCAAGAAACCGGACTCGAACCGCAATATTTAGAGTTAGAAGTAACGGAAACCACGGCAATTCAAAATATCGATTTTACCAGACGAGTATTGCAAGAGTTAGAGCAAATGGGCGTGCGCCTCGCGATCGACGATTTTGGCACGGGTCATTCTTCTTTGAGTCGCCTTCAACTTCTTCCGTTGCACAACCTAAAAATCGATCGCTCTTTTATTAAAGAGTTGACGGAGGATATTAAAGTCGCTCATATTGTTACGGCGGTAGTGACGCTAGGACAGAGTTTGGGGTTGAGTATTATTGCTGAAGGGGTAGAAAAAGAGGAAGAGTTAGCATTTTTGAGGACGATTAATTGCGATTCGGTGCAGGGGTTCTTTTTTTATCGTCCCCTCTCGGTAGAAGCAGTTACCGAAACGCTTCGTCAGAATCAAGCAAAAATTATCAATCCTTAAGTTGAGAGGAACTCTGCTGATGAGCGATCGCCCTTCAGGTAATAATTTACAACCAACTGACACAGACATACAATCGCTCTATACAAGCATTCGCAACCTAGCTCAAACAGAGTCCACGACTGAAGTCCTCGACAATTTTCGTCGTTTATTTATTGAGGGAAGGGAATATAAAGATCCGCGCCTTCGCTCGATTTTAGAAAAAATAGTTCTCTCCAAGCAAGCAGAGCGCGACTTTAAGATAATTCTCTATCAAAGCTGTCAAATTCTTATCGATTATTGGTATCTAGAATCGCAATCGTTCGACCCTATCTTAGCGTTAATCGGATTATTTGAGAATTTACCTTCTTCTTCGGTTAGTGCTTCGCGTCGTTCTAGTCGCTGGTTGCAACTGGTTAAAAATTTTAGCGAAAGCGAACAGTATTTCAAGCTAAAACGATTTATAAGGGCGATCGCGCTCGATACTAACGAAATTAGCACTGAACCTCTAGGCGATCTCATCAATCGCTATCCTTTTTTATATAAACACTGTTTGCTCGATGAAGATAGCCGTATCGAATATCAGCGAACGGTTAGAAAAATGCGATCGCGCAACCAACGCAATTGTGAAGTAGCTTTGGCTCAGTATCTGACTTATCGCGCTAGACTGGTGCAAGTTGCTCGCGCTCGTCAATTGTCAACTAGTGCGGGTAAGCTGTTGCGACGAGTTGAAAATCCTACTTTACTCGACGACGACGAAATCAAAGCTGCTCTCAAACAGTGTTCTCTTAAAAATCATACCAATTGGACGGCTGAGAATTTATCGATAGATTTTTTAACCAATCCGACTCACAAGCTAACTTATAAAACTTTTAAAGATAACTTGTATCAATATTTAATTGCGATCGTTGATTCCGAATATGGAAAGCGTCGATTTAACAAACAACTTTTTGATAAATTACAAGAAATATTACCCGATTGTCATTCTCAAAAATTGAGTGAATTTCTCATTCTTCGTACTTACACTCAGTTATTGAATTTTTTAGTAGTTGAAAGTCCCCAAAATCTCAATCATTCTATTTTTGTAGATATTATTGCTAACTTAGGAACGACGCAAACTGCTGGTTTTTTCTTAAAATTAGTATTATTATATCCAAAAATTAAACCCCATTTTGAAAATCGTTTATCGCTTCTTTTTGAATATTATGAAAAGATTCCTCAAAAGAGAATTGATTGGTTGATTAAATTTTTAGAAAATTTACAAATTGCTTTTAGTATTACTTTTGGTTCGGTAGATTTATCGGCTTTAAAGCTTTATAGTGAAGTTAAATAAGTTGTCATATAATGTTTCAAGCGATATTTAACCAAGCGCGATCGCAATTTTTTAGATTATTAGAGCCACATTTTGGACAGTTCATTCAAACGCATTCCTGGAGTACGTACACCGCTAATGCTCCACAGAAGATTATAGAAGTCGATCGCGATCGCGCAAAAGCCCTTCAGGTCGATATAGACGACATTCTCAGCACCCTGCAAACCTTTTTGGGTTCTCGTTATGTAAATTGATTTTAATGCTTTTGGTCGCACTTATCGCGTCTACGTTCAGGCAGACAAGCAGTTTCGTTCTAATCCCAAAGACATCGAAAAATTATACGTTCGCTCCACCACTGGGGAAATGGTTTCGATGGGGAATCTAGTTAAGATTACGCCTACCTCGGAAAAGAGAAAGGAAACTGGAGAAAAACCATTCCAAACAATCAAATTAAAAACTAATATTTTTCAACAAAAAAAAGCAGTCGCTTCGGATTAGTAAGAAGCGATCGCCTTCGATAGAAACCATTAGACTGATACCTTATCATAAAAAGTAAATAACCTTTTTATCCTCTATCTGAAGAAAGATGTAATAAATCAGAATCGCTGTATCAATTTTTACTACTCAAATTCGTCAATTGTGGCGGGTTGAGTAGTAGTTCTGCGTTCGGCGATATTACGTTCGTACCAATTCATCAATGGCGTCGAACTAATTCCGTGTAAAACTACTGAAATTACTATAGTAGTGTAAGTTATCCAAGAAATTTGCTCTCCTAGTTCGTCTTTTAAACCATTACTAAGTGCATAAGCTAAATAATATAAAGAACCAACACCGCGAATCCCAAACCATCCTATTAACCATCGCGTTGCTGAATGCAAAGTACGGCGACGTGGATGAGGAGAACTTTGACCGATAGTACTTATCCAAACGCCTAGAGGTCGTATAACGACGAATAATAATACGGCAATTAATAGCGATTGACTCAAATAATTAACGATTGGCAACCATAATAATATCGTTCCTAACAGTAAAATTGTCCCAATCTCTAACAGTTTTTCGATTCTTTCAATAAATTCTAATTGTGCTAATGGTTTTTCTGGATTTTTGTAGCTTCGCTGTACGACTAATCCAGCTACAAATACAGCTAAAAATCCGTAACCGTTAACAATTTCGGTTAAAGAATAAGTTAACAAAATTGTACTGATAGCAATAAAATCTTCCATCAATTCATCAGCAGGACGATTTTTTTGAATTTTTTTATCGATCCAAACAACTCCTTTGGCTACCAAAAACCCCATGACTATTCCAGCAAAAATTGCCCAAAAGACATCGATGCTAAACCAAGATTTTAGCCAATTATTCCAATTATCATCTTTTAAAGCATAAAGTCCAAAATAAACAAAAGGAAAAGCTAAGGCATCATTTAACCCTCCTTCAGAAGTTAACCCAAAACGCAATTCATCTTCATCATTAATATCGGTAAGTTGCACTTCTGAAGCTAATACTGGGTCTGTTGGAGCAAGAATAGATCCCAAGAGAACTGCTGCTCCCCAATTCATTCCTAATAAAAAGTGTCCCACGCTCGCAATGGCAAAAATTGAAATCGGCATTAATAAAACAATTAGTCGCGTCGTAATCTGCCAATTTTTGAAACTAAGAGGACGAACTATTTTTAGACCGCAACTAAAAACAGAAGTAATAACAACAAACTCGGTAATTCTTTGCAAGAGCTTTGCATTTAAAATATTATCTTCTCGCCAATCAATTAAGTCAAAACCATAAGGACCTAAGACGACTCCAACAACTAGATAAATAATCGCAAAAGAGAGGGGTAAACGAGAAATCCAACCCGAACCTAAAGTAACAGCTAATAAAAGTAAACCAATAATGAATAAATCTATAATATAAATATCTACCATAAAATTTATTAACTTTATTCTGAATTTTTCATAGCCAGTAAACTCGACAAACTTAAGCTAAAACTTCGCCAACCCAAATAATTAATTTACAAACAGGTATAGAAATTTTCATGCTGATGAGGTATATAGGTTACAGTTTTAAGGCTTCCGGGCTTCCGGGCAGCGCTGCTCGGACGCCGATGCTCAAAGACGCTTCGCGCTTTCGCTCGCTTGCCTCCTGCGCGACCCAGTTGGATGTACCTCATAACGATAAGAAACGCTATAAGAGTAATTGCTGATTTTACACAAACACAAAATCAGCAAAGCAAATAAAAAAATTAATTTGCATTAATTGGATCGGCAATATATTCTTGAAAGTCATTAACTACAGGTTCTCCAAATATTAATGGAATTTCTGATGGTGAAACAAGATTTATCATTTTATCGGTCGAGCCTAGCCAATAAGTTTTTCTCAAGAAATAAGCTTTTTTTAGGCGAGTTTTTTTGAAAACTTGAAAATCATATAAGGAAACTAAGTTGATGGCAATTAATTTACAATTGAGTGACATAAGATCGCACGAAAATATTAGTAATAATTAAGTGACTAAGGACTATTTGAGCAAATTTATCCTAAAATTTGTATATCCTTAAAGATAGATATTCTAGGAAAGATAAAAAAAAATAATTAAAGCAATTCTGCGTGCGATCGCTTTAATATCTTCGTCTTCTCGAACTGCGCCAAATTTTGAACAATTGTCCGACAATTAAAGGAATCAAACTCGCACCGAGTAATAGCCCCCATCCCTTTAAATCTGGCGGTACAACACCCAATACTTGCGCTAGAGGGGGAATATAAACAGCCGAAAGAAGCAAGCAAGTACACAGCAATAATGACAGCCAAATGAAACGATTTTTCGTTACCTCGTTACGCAACCAGTGAGAATCGTAATCGCGCATATTAAAGACGTGCCACAAGCGAGCAAAAGCAAGCGTTAGGAATGAGAGAGTGACGGCTCTATTTGCCTCAAGGTTCCAATAATTGAGCGCAAACAAAAACACTCCCAAAACGACTGCGGCAATGATAACCCCATACATGGCGATCGCACCCCAATGGCGACGAGTCAGCAACGGTTCTCTGCGATCGCGCGGCGGATGTTTCATCTGTTCGGGACTGCCTTTCCCTACACCCAACGCCAACGCGGGAAACACGTCATTAACCGCATTGAGGAAAAGAATCTGTAACGGGAGTAACGGTAAAGGTTCGTCTGTCAAAGCAGCAACCGTCACTGTAATAATCTGTCCCGTATTGCCTGAAAGTAGATAAATGACGAACTTGCGAATATTCTCAAAAATTGCTCGTCCTTGTCGAATCGCTTCCACAATTGTAGAGAAAGCATCGTCCTGAAGCACCATATCGGCAGCTTCGCGGGCAACTTGCGTCCCACGAAGTCCCATCGCGATCCCGATATCGGCTTTTTTGAGGGCGGGAGCATCGTTAACGCCATCCCCCGTCATGGCGACGACAGCATTCCCTTTTTGATGTATGGCAATCAAATTAAGCTTTTGTTCGGGACTGACGCGCGAAAAAATAGGGATTTGCTGAATATTTAACCTTTCTTGTTCTGATAGCTCTTCTAAACTCTTGAGAACGCGACCAGGTTGCGCTTCAGCTTCTCTGTCGGTAGTTAATCCCACTGCTAACCCGACCTTTCTTGCAGTAATCGCCTGATCCCCCGTAATCATAATGACCCGAATTCCGGCTCGATGACAGTCTTCAATAGCATCTTTTACATCCAAGCGCGGCGGATCGAGGAGTCCGACAAAACCGACTAAAGCTAGGTTTTCATAAGGTGATTCGTCTGGATTATCCGTTATTTTTTCAGCCACGGCGAGAATCCGCAAACCATCGTGCGCCATACGTTCTGATTCTTCTTGCCAATGGTTGCGATCGTTCATCGGTTGCGACCCTTGAACTGTCATCCTATGAGTACAAGCTTGTAAAACGGCTTCAGGCGCTCCTTTGATAGCATAGCGATAACGTCCTTCTGTTTGGTGAATCGTCGCCATCATTTTTGTATCCGAATCAAACGCTACTTCGTTGACTTCTGGATATTGTTTAAGTAGTTCTTCCCGTTGCAGTCCTGCTTTTGCTCCCGCCACCAATAGCGCTACTTCCATCGGATCTCCGACGAAGTTATCCGATCCTGCTTCGGGTAAATGAGCATTGTTACACAAGACGGCGATTTCTAGTGCAGAACTCAGAAGCTTGTCTTGTGACGAAGTAATTACGCCATTTTCTCGCTCAAATTCCCCCGATAACTCCAATCCTTGCCCGCGGACTGTTATATCTCCCGACTCCAAGGCAATATCTGTCACCGTCATGCGGTTTTCCGTTAGCGTCCCCGTTTTATCGGTACAGATGATGCTAGTCGCCCCTAACGCTTCTACCGCCGAGAGACGGTTGATAATAGCATTGCGCTTCGCCATGCGCCACATTCCCCGCGCCAAGGCAACTGTAGCTACGATAGGAAGACCTTCGGGAACTGCCCCAACTGCCAGCGCGATCGCGGTTTCTACCATTAAATAAATATCTCTGCCGCTTAAAAAACCCGCGATCGCAACGATAGCAGCAATCCCCAATACGACCCAAATCAGGTTTTGTCCTAATTGTTCGAGTCGTTTTTCGAGAGGCGTTACTTCTTCTTTAGCAGAGGCAGTCAGGGCAGAAATATGACCCAATTCGGTACTCATTCCCGTTGCGATCGCGATCGCTTCGCCCGATCCTCTAGTTATTGCCGTTCCCTTGAACAACATATTCGTTTGTTCTGCCAAGGGTAAATCTCTTTCTAGAATGCCTGTCGTCTTGTCAACGGGAAGCGATTCCCCCGTTAGGGCAGATTCGTCTGCTTGTAACTGCGATGCCTGTAGCAAGCGCAAATCCGCAGGGATTGAATCGCCCGCCTCAAAAACGATAATATCTCCAGGAACGATTTCTTCTGAAGGAATCTCTTTGACTCTGCCTTCTCGCCGCACCTTTGCAAGGGTTTGACTGAGTTTTTGCAGGGATTCCATCGATTTAACCGCTTTGATTTCGGTAAAAAAACCGATGCCAGCATTAAAAAGAATCGCAATGATAATCGCAATTCCTTCTACCCACTCTTGAAAAGCAAAAGAAAGCGCCGCTGCAACTGCCAACAAACCAATAATCGGGCTTTTGAACTGGGCGATCGCAATTTCTCTAATGCTGCGACGCTTGGTTTGTTCTAAGCGATTAAGTCCGTATTGCTGTCGTCTGCGTTCTACTTCAGATAAACTCAATCCTTGATGCGGAGCTACTGAAAAATCGTTAAGAATATCTTCTATTGCTTGAGAGGTAGCTTCAGAATACTTTGATAAGTTTTCGTCGATTTGGGTCATGTTTTTGAGGTCTAAACGTCAGATGCTCGCAGAAAAAATACAATTAAATAACGCTAGTTATTTGGTAGTGCTTTAGAAGTATTATTTTTAAATTTATTAAGGGAAATTAACTTATCGCAAACTTTAATAAGCTAATATTGATGATTTCTTAACTGTTACGATTTTTTTCAAATTTATCTTCTATCTTTTTGATTATTTCCAGGTTTTCTTTGTAAAAGTTTGATGAAGATTTATTGGTTAAAATATTTCTTTTGGTAGATAACAAAGTGTCTTCTCAAGACAGAACCGAGTAAGCGATCGCAACCTTTATTCTGGAGAAAAGAAACAAACTTAACTATTTGCTTAGATACTAGCTATGACAAATTCCAACGACCCAAAAAATTACGATAAAGAAGTAGCGCGAGAAACTTATCGAGACGCTAGCGGTGGGACTCACGAAGTAACTAAAGTTACAGAAACCGCCAATTCTCAAGGCGATTCTTACGATCGCGGTTACGTACATGGTAAAGCAGTAGAACGCACTTATCAAAGAGCAGATTTAGCCGAACGCGATAACAACAATGCTGCCCGTGGTTTGCTGCTTGGTTTATTACTTGCATCGATTGCTGCTTTGGTTGGCGGATACTTGTGGTACATCAATATCCGCAATAACGAGTCTGTCAATCCAGTCGATCGAATAGTCGTTCCTTCACCCAGCAAACCAGAAGCGAGTCCTTCACCCGAACCCACACAAGAACCTAGAAACGAAACGACAATTATCGAAAGAACTAGAGAGGTTCCTGTTGAAGTTCCAGTTCCCGTCCCCGTTCCCGTTCCTCAACAACAAGCACCTTCTCAACCTTCAGAACCGGAGGTTAATACAGCACCAGCGCCTCAATCTCCTACAACTGAATCGACATCTTCGCCAACTCAAAATGAGATCGAACAACAGTTAAATAACAATTCGCCCGAAGCGAATACTAATACTCAAAGCGATCGCTAATTTTAAGAAAAACTATCTTAACTATCCTCATTTTGAATTCCCAAAAAATGAGGGTATTTAGTTTTTCTGATGTGTGAACTAACTATTCATTAAGGCAGTAGCGATCGCTACCACCGACTTTTTAACCGTATAATCGGGATTCCCACCATTTCGTTGAAGAGGCAAGCAATTGAATTTGAAACAATTTTTAATATTATTACTCTTTCAATAATGTTATCTTTATCCAAAGATAGAGTAAAGCATTAGCCTTAATAATTAGTCGCGTCTGCCAACGCACTGAACTATTAGCTAATGCTTTACATCTAAAATTTATAATTACGCGATCGCCAACTTAACCTCATACAAGTTGGCTTTTGCTACTAGTAGGAAATAAAGTGTAGTACGTCGCGTAATACGCTATAACCAGCCATATCCCACAGCAAGTAAGCAAGAAAACCAATCATTGCAAGACGACCGTTCCAGAGTTCGGCTTGGGGGTTCCAGCCAAACATAAAGGCATTGCGATCGACTCCGTTGTATTCTCTGGCTACGGGAGGTAAATCGGTAGTAGAACGGGTTTCAGTAGGTGTAGGCATAATTTACATTCCTTAACTAACTTCTTGTATTTATCCTACTAAGTTCGTTAGTTGTGGGTGTCTATCTATGGTTTTAGGTTTGTAAAACTCAAAAGGCATATTCAAATTTTATAGGGCGATCGCCCCTCAGAGCGTGGTATAAAGTGCGACCGCGAGAAATATTGTTATATTTTTGTCAAGAATCGATATTTACTTTTGTCAGCTTTAAAATTTTAGTGCATTCTAGATAAATTAAAAATTTGCAATTTCTTTCTGGTAATCTTTAAGAAAAATTCAGATAGCAAACTGGACAATTTAAGGCAAGAAAATTTATAAAATTTTGTCATACTCCAGGAGGAGTTAACCCAATTTTATAGGCGATACAAGGGATTAAGGACAATCAATTTAATTGTTTGAGCATCTGCTTTTAACAAGCAGACACAAGAATTATTCTGCCAATTTAAAGAATTTTAGCCGAGGAAAACTCAATGTTTTATCATAATAAGCGATTGCAATACTTCACGCCTCCCGAACGTCCCGATGCTGTTTATGCAAAAAAGATGCAGGAACTCATCGGCGGTAGTTTTGGAGAAATGACCGTAATGATGCAATACCTGTTTCAAGGATGGAACTGTCGCGGCCCTGCCAAATACCGCGATATGTTGCTCGATATTGGAACTGAGGAGATCGGACACGTCGAGATGCTAGCAACGATGATTGCACATCTATTAGACAAAGCACCAATTAAAGTGCAAGAAGCTGGTGCTAAAGACCCAGTAGTAGGTGCTGTTATGGGAGGAAGCAAGCCAGGTGATGTCATTAATGACATTATTGCTAGCAGTATGAATCCCCAGCACGAAATTGTCTCCGGTCAGGGCGCGATGCCTGCTGATAGCGTTGGTTTCCCTTGGAATGGTCGCTTCATAGTTGCAAGTGGCAACTTGTTGGCAGACTTTCGTTCTAACCTCCATGCTGAATCTCAGGGTCTGATGCAGGCTGTCCGGTTGTATGAAATGACCGATGACAAAGGTGTCAGAGATCATCTTAGTTTCATGATCGCCCGCGATACCATGCACCAAAATCAGTGGTTGGCAGCGATCGAAGAACTGAAAAGCGATGGTTTTGAAGACGCTGTTACGCCCAAAATCGCCTATGAATACGGGAAGAAAGAACACGCTTATCAATTCTGGAACCACTCGGAGGGAACCGAAAGTGCTGAAGGACGATGGGCGAAAGGTCGTTCTATGGATGGCAAAGGAGAGTTCGAGTATGTCGCGAATCCTCAACCCCTCAGCCCAGAAATAGAACCCCCGCAACCTAAGCCCGACTTGCACGCTACGCCCAAAAGTCCTGCAATGATGAAGACCAGTGACAATGGCGTAAAAAATGTCATCGATAGCGTCGTTCAAACGATTGATAACATTACTCCGGGCAAATAAGTGCGATCGCGCTTCTAAAAGGTTTCGTTATTAACAGTACATAATTGTAAGGGCGAACGACCGTTCGCCACTTACCATCGGCGGCGTTTAGTGACTTCCACGAACACGCTAATTGCTCCTTACGTAAACCGATTAAATAGAGCCAAATGCAAGAGTACGATATTGTCATTATTGGTGCGGGTCACAATGCTTTAGTTTGTGCTGCTTATTTGCTAAAAGCGGGTTATACAGTACTGTTGCTCGAAAAAAGACCTTTACCAGGTGGAGGCGCAACAACCGAGGAATTAATGCCGGATGCAGCCCCTGGCTTTAAATTTAATCCTTGCGCGATCGATCATCTTTTTATTCATCTCGGCCCAGTGGTAGAAGAGTTAAATTTAGCGAAATACGGGCTAAAATATCTATTTTGCGACCCGGTAGTGTTCTGCCCGCATCCAGATGGTAAGTACTTTTTGGCTCATCGTTCCTTAGAAAAAACCTGCGCTGAAATTGCCCGTTATAGCTCGCGCGACGCTCAAAAGTATGCCGAATTTATCAACTTTTGGAAACGAGTCGTCGGGGCGTTAACACCAGTGTTTAATGCGCCGCCCAAGTCTGTTATCGACATTGCTGGTAATTACGATCGCGCTAAGCTTCAAGATTTATTATCGTTGATGGGGCCGCCCGACCGATTATTAGATTTTTTCAGGACGCTATTTACTAGTTCGATGGATATGTTGGAGGAGTATTTTGACGAAGAATTTCTTAAAGCGCCCCTCGCAAGACTCGCTGCCGAACTCAGTACGCCACCCTCTCAAAAAACTAATGCGATCGGTGCGATGATGATGTCAATGCGCCACGAACCGGGTATGGCAAGACCGCAAGGCGGAACGGGAGCATTGACGCAAGCTTTGGTTAATTTAGTCAAAGATTTAGGCGGTACGATCGCGACAGAACAAACCGTTCAACGAGTCCTATTAGACGATCGACGCGCAGTTGGCGTGCGGGTTGCTAACGGGCAAGAATATCGAGCCAAGCAAGGCGTAATTTCTAGTATCGATGCTAAACGATTATTTTTGCAACTGATGGATGCTGGCGATGTGGATGCCGCAGATCGACAGTTACGCGATCGCCTTTCTCGTCGTATCTGTATGCACAATGAAGCGATTATGAAAATTGATTGTGCTTTATCAGAACTGCCGCGTTTTCAAGGTTACAACCATCGAGATGAGTATCTTATCGGTTCGGTTTTGATTGCCGATTCTGTCGCCCAAGTTGAGCTTGCCCACACCGATCCCAATATTGGCAGGATTCCCTTGGAAGATCCGTCCATGTATCTAGTCGTTCCGTCAGTTCTAGATCCGTCACTCGCGCCAGAAGGCAAACATACGCTGTGGATTGAATACTTTGTCCCTTACCAAATTGCTAAAGCCCAAGGCACGGGAATGAAAGGAACGGGTTGGACGGAAGATTTAAAAAACAAGGTTGCCGATCGCGTTCTCGATAAGTTAGCAGAATATGCGCCAAATGTCAAGGATTCGATTATTGCCCGTCATGTAGAGAGTCCGCCAGAGTTAGAGGAACGCTTGGGCGTGTTGAAAGGAAATTACTACCATCTCGACATGACTTTCGACCAAATGGTTTTCTTTCGTCCCTTGCCAGAACTTGCCAATTACAAAACGCCGATTGAAAGATTATATCTTACGGGAGCGGGAACCCATCCAGGCGGCTCGATTTCGGGAATGCCGGGACGCAATTGCGCCCGCGTCTTTTTGGGCGATCGCAATTCGATTGGGCAAGCGATCGCTGATGTTAGCAACTCAATTTTTTCAACGGCAAAATCTACATTTGGGATGTGATATCTGTCTGATGTTTTGTGCTAGCAAGTTTATAGCATTAACAAAGATAAATTTTAAATTATGAAAACCGATACCGTTCCCGAAACTATTGAAAAAACCAATGGTAGAAGCCTTTTAATCGTTGCTGGCGTTCTTTTGGGCATGAGTTTTGCTGGATTTTTTGATGGCATCGTCCTGCATCAAATCTTGCAATGGCATCATATGGTTAGTAGCATTCGACCGACTAATAGTATTGAAGATTTAGAAGCGAATACCTTTTGGGATGGCGTTTTTCTAGTAGGGGCTTCGATTCTAACAGCAGTTGGGTTAAGCTTGCTTTGGATCGCCCATAAACGCGATCGCCTCTCTTACTCAACCAAAACGCTTGTTGCTTCTTTGTTATTCGGTATAGGGGCTTTTAATGTTGTTGAAGGATTAATTGACCATCATCTGTTAGGTATTCATCACGTCAAATCTGGTCCCAATCAAATCTTTTGGGATTTAGGGTTTCTTGCGTTAAGTTTAGTTATAGCAGGGGCTGGTTTGTTTTTGTTGCGATCGCCCTTGGCGCTGCGCAAGGGCGCAATCGCATTCCCAAAATTTTGAGAGTTAAATTGATTCAAAAATTAAGGATTGCCAATAAATCCAAATATTTTTGCCAAACCACCAAGTATAGCAATAATTAATGCCACAAAAACCCCACGATTGACAAAATCAACGCTATCAACTCGCTTGCCTAGACCAGTAACTTTTTCATCTACAGTTTTAATTTGTCCTGAAAACTTTTCATCAAGGGCTTTAATCTGTCCTGAAAGCTTTTCATCTACGAGTTTAATTTGTCCTGAAAGCTTTTCATCGAGGGCTTTAATCTCTCCTTTTAATTCGCCCTTGGTTGCGGTTAACTCGCCCTTAGTTGCGGTTAATTCAAGTTTAATATCAGTAACATCTTTTTGAATGTTATCTAGTTTCTGGTTTATCTGCCCTAAAAACTCTTTTAGATCGGTTTCGATGGTTACTGACATCTGCGATGCTCCTATTTCTATTCCTAGTTTAGCCGAGAAGATTAACCCTAATCGGTTCTTTGATAGCGCATTCCTGGCAATTGCGAGATTAACCCTAACAACTCTAATTGCAACAAAAAACCCAAAAGTTCTCCAGCCGAGAAACCCGTTGCTTGTACGATGAGATCGAATGGCGTTGGTTGAGACGCGATCGCATCTAATACCTTAGCTAATTGAGGCGATAATTCTGGCGTGGATTTAATTGGTGTTGACTCAAATAGCGATAGTTGCTTTCCTGTATCGAGGTTTGGTATTGCACCAAGCATTTCTAATAACTCATCTTCTCGGACAATTATCTCAGCGCCATGATGGATTAAGCGCAAACATCCTCGCGCTTGTTCGACATCGGGAGAATTGGGGAGAGTATAGACATCGCGACAAAATTCGTTTGCATATCGCGCTGTAATTAAAGCACCGGATTTCTCAGGCGCTTCCATAATCAAAACCGCACGCGCCAACCCTGCAATAATACGATTGCGCGGTGGAAAGTTGCTTTTATTGGGTGGAGTTCCGGCGGGATATTCGCTTACAATTAATCCTTGCTGTTGTATCTGTTCGTAGAGTTTGCGGTTGCTGGCGGGATAGACAACATCGACTCCCGTCCCCAACACTGCCAGGGTTCGTCCTCCTGCTTCCATGCAGGCGCGATGTGCTTCGGTATCGATTCCCGCCGCCATTCCCGAAACGACAACAAAACCGTGTTTGGCGAGGGCTGTACTAATTCTCCGCGTCCAACGACGACCGTGTTCGGTGGGCGATCGCGTTCCCACAATACCGATAATTGGTACAATACCTTGATTTTCTGCGAGATCGATTTGTCCTCGATAGTACAAAAGCGGGGGAGGACTGGGGGTTTCTAGAAGTAGGCGGGGATAATCGGGATCGGCGGGCGTCCAGAAATGGGGATTCTGTTGCAGGTGTTTTTCTAAAAGGTCTTCGGGATCGAGTCGCGATCGCGTCTCAACGATAACATTAACCGATCGCGCCCCCAATCCTTCAACTTCTGCAAGCGACCTATAAGAAGCCGTCCACGCCTCTTCTAAGCTTCCGAAATGCTGTTGAATGCGTTTGAGCAATATCGGCCCGATACCGGAAATTTGCGACCATGCCAGCCAATAAGCGTTTTCTAACAAAATTCAACTCGACAAGGCGTAACTCGATTTTACTTGAGCGACGAAATTAGACAGGATTTTCAACCCATTATCGGACGATTTTTCTGGGTGAAATTGTACGGCTACTAAATTATTATGCGCGATCGCCGCCGTAACCGTTTGAGATCCGTGTTGGACTGTCGCCGCACGTACTTTAGGATCGATGGGATCGACGTAGTAGGAATGAACGAAATAAACGTAAGGATTTGGCGGTAAACCTTGCCATGCGGGATGTTCGCTTTGAGTAAGTTCCAAACGATTCCAACCCATATGGGGAATGGTTAAATTGGGTTCGGATCGAAAACGGCGCACCATTCCAGGAATGATTCCCAGTCCTGGTTCTATCCCTTCTTCGGAACCGTCAAAAAGGATTTGTAGACCCAGACAAATGCCCAAAAATGGCTTTCCTCGCGCGATCGCATTTTTAATTGGTTCTTCGAGATGGCGCGATCTTATGTGTTGTACGGCGGGGTCGAACGATCCGACTCCTGGCAATACTAACGCATCCGCGCGATCGATTTCTCTGGGAGAATCGGTAACTGTGGGGGTTGCGCCTGCTTTTTCTAACCCCTTACAGGCAGAATGCAGGTTTCCCATATCGTAGTCAATTACGGCGATCGATACCATTTTAGGCGTTTGTTAATAGATTGGCTATTTATATTGTACGTTCAACTTTTACGCGCTAGCTTTCTTTTTAAAGCGATCCCAAATCCCAACGCCGTTAATGCACCCATACAAGTTAACGGTTCGGGAACCGCAGCAGTATCAGGAGGAGATAGTTGAGAATATGCAAATCTAATCGAACCCGATTGAATGGGGTCTTTGTTATAAGTTTTTGTAGTTGTAATAAGTTGACCCGTATTACTATAATCAACCTGATTAAATATTACGGTTCCTGTAAACAATATCTCGAATCGATCTCCAGTCCCAGAAAAAGAAACAATTCCTTTTCCATCAGTGCTTGCATACTTGTCAAGAGAATAATTATCATAATTTGCCTCGAAAGCAAAGTTTATCCCAGTTAATTTTCCGTTGTTTAAATTCAAAGTTGTATCGTCAGGAAAATTGTAAAAAATGTAGGGGCTTCGAGTTTCTTCATAATAACCGCCAAAAAAATTATTAATCATTATGAGACTAAAGCTATTGTCAGAATTTTTGTTTTCTTGTTTTAATTGAGAGAGGCTAATTGTTTCTTGACCGATTCCTGTCAAACTTGTGTTTTCATACTGGAAAATGGCGTTTCCGATCGCATAATTATCATTATTCAGGTCGTCCATAAACTCTAAGTAGAAATACGCCGCTTGTGCTGGTTCTACCTTCACAACCGATAAACTTAATAGTGTAACAGCCGAGATTGCATGGGATACTGAGCTTTGCGCAATCGCACCGATTTTTTGTCTTTGAGCCACCATAATCGCACAAATCCTCTATAAAATGAAATTAAATAGAAGTTTAATCGTAAAATAAAGCTTATAAGCAAAGATATAAAAAAATACAGATTTTTTTAAGTTTTTGATTGGGTTGCTCGTGCGATCGCGAGTTTAAAAAAGTTCGTTCGAGCTTTCATAAATTCGATTTGAGATATGTATTTATATCTAAGATAAATGCCCAAAAAAATCCTTTTAACCTCTTTTCAAACCTGGCTTCCCCATCACGTCTCTAATTCTTCCGACGATTTATTGGCTAAAATTCAAGAAGAAGCATTTTTATCAGCGTCTTTGACGTTTTTGCGGCAATTACCCGTCGATGTCTCGCTTGCTAGTGAAAAAGCGATCGCGACGATTCAAATTTTACAACCTCATGTCGTTATTTGTTGCGGAATGGCAGAGTCGCGAGAACAATTAACGATAGAATCTAATGCAACTTGGGATGACGAACAAATTTACACTTCAGTTAATTTAGAACGATTAATTTCTCAACTTTCTTCTACTCACATCAGCCACAATGCAGG
>JALOOL010000360.1 GCA_025454425.1 Hydrococcus sp. Prado102
CGGATTAGAATTATGGTTGTGCGGCGATCAAATTCGTAAAGGGGCTGCTCTTAATGCAGTACAAATTGCTGAGTTATTAGTTAAAGAAAATCTTTTTAAACGTCCGGCTTCGGCAGTGTTTGTTTAGTTAGGCGATAATTCTAATTACTGATAACTGATAACTGATAAGAATGAACGATCGCAGTTTGGGAAGAGTAATCACCGCGATGGTGACTCCTTTTGATGAAGAGGGACACGTTAATTATCAAGTCGCCGAAAAATTAGCCGATTATTTAGTGACACATGGAAGCGATGGCATAGTCGTTTGCGGGACGACTGGAGAATCGCCAACCCTGAGTTGGGATGAGGAGTACCAGCTTTTTCAAGTCGTCAAAAAAGCCGTCTCAGGACGAGGTAAAATACTGGCTGGGACGGGATCGAATTCTACTACTGAAGCGATCGCAGCGACTCAAAAAGCGGCTCAATTAGGATTGGACGGTTCCTTACAAGTAGTGCCATACTATAACAAGCCTCCCCAAGAAGGACTTTACGAGCATTTCCGGGCGATCGCGATTTCCTGTCCCGATTTTCCTATCATGCTTTACAACATTCCTGGGCGCACGGGGCAAAATCTTCTACCAGAAACCGTGGCGAAATTAGCCGAGATCGACAATATTGTCGCGATTAAAGAAGCTAGCGGTAATTTGGAGCAAGTTTCTTTGGTTCGTCGCCTTACGCCTTCTGAATTTGCCATTTATTCGGGAGACGATTCTCTGACGCTTCCTATTCTTGCAGTAGGAGGAACGGGAGTGGTCAGCGTAGCGAGTCATTTAGTCGGGGAGCAAATACAGGCGATCGTACAAGCTTTCGAGCAAGGCAATACAAAACTAGCGACAGAAATCAATACGAAGCTTTCGCCTTTGTTTAAAGCACTTTTTTGTACGACTAATCCCATTCCGGTAAAAGCAGCGTTAAACTTAATAGGCTGGAAAGTTGGAGGTTTGCGCTTGCCCTTATGTGAAATTTCCCCAAGTTTAAAACAAAATGTAGAAACTGCTTTAAAAAATTTATCCTTACTCTAGACTGGTTATAAAAAATGGGCTGCGCTCGGTATCTTTAAGTACAATAAGCTAAGATAAGGTGAGTTTTTAAGCTAAAAACTTAAAATTGACTGACTAATTAATATATTTTTTCTAATTTTAAAAAAATATATTCTTTTTTTATTAAAAAAACTCTGGAAAAAACATTTATCGATAGAAATATCGATCGCTCAATTATATCTAAATACACTCACATTTGGAGGCAAATGACTCAAAACGAAAATTCATCTAATTTAAAAATTATTCCGCTAGGCGGACTGCATGAAATTGGAAAAAATACTTGTATATTCGAGTATGAAGACGAAATTCTGCTATTAGATGCGGGAATTGCTTTTCCCACAGAAAATATGCACGGGGTTAATATCGTTCTGCCCGATATGACTTATTTGCGTGAAAATCGTCACAAAATCAAGGGAATGATCGCAACGCACGGGCATGAAGACCATATCGGCGGCATCCCCTATCATTTAAAACAATTTGATATTCCAATTATTTACGGCCCTCGCCTAGCAATGGCGCTGTTGCGAGAAAAATTAGAAGAAGCGGGAGTTGCCAATCGCACGACGCTTCAGACCGTCAGCCCTCGCGAAATGGTAAAAGTCGGTAGTTCGTTTGTTGTAGAATTTATCCGCAACACACACTCGATCGCCGATAGCTTTAGCGTCGCCATTCACACGCCGTTAGGAGTAATTATCCATACCGGAGACTTCAAAATCGATCATACGCCCGTCGATGGAGAATATTTCGACCTGCAAAAACTAGCCGAACACGGCGAAAAAGGCGTGTTGTGCCTGTTAAGCGATTCGACCAATGCCGAAGTTCCTGGGGTAACTCCTTCAGAACAATCAGTAACTCCCAATCTCGATCGCGTTTTCGCCCAAGCGCCCGGACGGTTGATGATTACGACATTTGCCTCTTCCGTCCACCGCGTCAATATCGTTTTGCAACTGGCACAGAAATACGGTCGCAAAGTCGCAGTCGTCGGGCGGTCTATGCTCAACGTTATCGCTCACGCTCGCAATCTCGGCTATATTAAATGTCCCGACGATATTTTCGCTCCGATTAAAGCCGTTCGCAACTTACCCGACGAAAAAGTCCTGATTTTAACAACGGGATCTCAAGGAGAACCCTTGGCGGCGATGACGCGCATTTCTAACGGGGATCACCCGCAAATCAAAATTCGTCAGGGAGATACCGTCGTCTTTTCTGCTAACCCCATCCCAGGGAATACCATTGCAGTCGTCAACACCATCGATCGCTTGATGATGATGGGTGCTAACGTGGTCTACGGACGCGACAAAGGCATTCACGTATCGGGACACGGTTCGCAAGAAGAACAAAAAATGATGCTGTCGCTGACCAGACCTAAATTCTTTATGCCCGTACACGGAGAGCATCGAATGCTGGTCAAACACGCTCAGATGGCTCAAAGCATGGGCATTCCAGCAGAAAATACAGTAATTGTCAAGAACGGAGATGTAATTGAGTTATCGCGCGATCGCATCGAAGTAGTCTCTCAAGTTTCTTCTGGCTTACAACTGGTGGATCGCGCTGGAGTCGTTCACGACAACATCATGCAAGAAAGACAGCAGCTAGCAGAAGATGGGGTAGTTACCATTGCCAGCGCGATCGATTGGGATGGCAAACTCATGGTACAGCCAGAAGTCCATCTGCGGGGAGTCGTTACCACCGTCGAGCGATCGCTCTTGCAACAATTAATTGCTAAATCGATTGAGAGAACCCTAAGCGAACGTTGGAGCGAATTTAGCCAAAATCCTAATGGAGACGCATTAGAAGTCGATTGGGCGGCTTTGCGAGAAGAAATTGAAAGTCATCTGCAACGGCTAGTCCGAAGAGAATTGCAAAGCAGTCCTTTGGTAATATTTTTGTTGCAAACGCCAGAACCCACGCCTACGAGAACTTATCGTCGTCGGCGATCGACAGCATCTGTAGCTTCGTCAGAACAATCTCTATTTCCCGTCAATAATTAAATCAAATTAGCAAATTTATGATGTCTCCGTCAGACTCCAATTTGGACGGTCAATCCTCGACTCAGGTTCAAATTCGAGAAATTCAAGAAATTGCCATCACGCTTGCTGCCAAAAATCTCAACCCAGCTATGTTGAGCGAGGATTTTCTTAAATTTAGCGGCATTGTTCCCAATGAATGGGAACTGTCAAAACAACCCATTCTTACACCTAATTTTGCGCAAGTAAATTTTCAAAACGGCGTGAGTATTGCGTCTCAACCGCGCACGATCGCTTTTGTCGAAACGATTAATTTACAGGCTCCCGAACAATTAAATATTCCCAAGATCGCGCGTCAATACGTCGAGAAACTGCCCCATGCTGAGTATCAAACCCTCAGCATCAGTCCCAAAAGTATCATTCCCTTTTCTGGTGGGGAAGATTCTGCGAGAAGGTATATTACTGGGACTTTGCTAGCGCCTGGTGCTTGGCAAGAATTTGGCAATGCGCCCATGCAAGCTGGAGTGAACTTACTCTATCAGTTAGAGCAATGTCAGTTTAGTTTGAATATTAACGAAGCTAAGGTACAAATCGGCGATCGCGCGGCTATTCCAGCACTATTGTTTGCAGGCAGTTTCAATTACAATGTGGGAATCGATAGCGAACCAGAACGGTTGCAATTGCTAATCCAAGGGCTTAACCAGTGGCAGACCGATTTAGCAACTTTTCGAGATATCGTTAACAAGCGTTTCTTAGGACAAGCTAGTCAGCGATTTTTTGGAGAACAAGACCAAGAGGCTCTGTTTCCGCGTTTAAATTAAGCAAAATATTTTGTTTTCAATGTGTTATGTAGGGCGGGCAAATTTGTCCGCCCTACAAAGTTTTTAGCTTATTGTGGAATATTAAATTCTAGATTTAGAATCTCTATTTATTAGATTTAATATGTCTAAAAATATGAATACCTAATTCTAAAAATTAATAGGGCAGCCAGTTTTAGCCGCGATGAAAGTATGTCACTGACAAAGCTTAGTACTAATGCGATAAGCACAACGGCGATCGCCATTTAAAAGATGTTCTACTCGTTCGATTTTAACGTCACAACCGAGTAATCCCTGAAAAACTTCCCATTCCGAACGACAAAACAACGAACAAGTTTTAGCAGCAGTAGCAATCGAACAATGATTTTCGCTCAGTAACCAGACATCTGAGGATTCTTGGATGGCTTCTGCCATGTATCCTTCTTCAGTACGAATACGAGCCAATGTCATTACTTTATGTTCGGCTTGAAGTGCTTGTAAGTGTTGACGAATTGCCATCGGGGATACCTCTAATTGTAAGGCTAAGTTCGCAGCTGGCTGTTGTCCGTTCATTTTAAGTAGATACAAAATTTGACGCTTAACCTTAATTTTTTCAACCGAACCCGATTCGTCCATGCTAGCCAGAACAGATAGACTTTAGGTAACTATTTTAACTAGACTAACTCAAATTTTAACTTTTGTTAAATCATGACTGAATAGTTGAGTAGCAACCAACCAAAAATCAATCCCAGCCATGCGATCGCAGTAGAGAAGGTAATAGCTCTTACCCGTCCCCAAGATCCGATTGTTAATTTAATCGCTAGTGGAGCATTGATTGTAGCCAAAAAAGCGATCGCCAAAGAGCCACTAAGGAATAAACTTGGTTTTGTTTGGTGGATAATATAAACGATCGCGAGATTAAAAGTAACCATAACGAGTAAGGTTAAAAGGTTGCGCTCCGATGGTTTTGATAAATACCAATGATAAAGCAGTACGATCGCTAGCCACCAAATTAAATTGATACTAAGACTCGTCAAACAAAAACCAATAGTGGCATAAATTAAAAAAGTAATTAGAGCCAGAGAAAAAATTTTAAATTCGTTATTTTGATATATAAATTTATCGCGATCGCTAAGGGTAGTTTGTAACATTTTAAGATTAGTATAAATAATAAAAAAACTACAGTACCGATAATGTAGTGCGGGTATGCCTATGAGTGAAACGTATCTCTATAGGACGTTTTGCGATCGCACTACATTAATGGTTAAATCGCTAACGAGTTGAAGCTGCCAAGCGATTATTAACTTCATTCCAGTTAACGGTATTCCACCACTGTTTTAAATATTCCAGACGGCGATTTTGATATTTGAGATAGTATGCGTGTTCCCAAACATCGTTGCACATAATTGGATAATGTCCATCTGTCCAAGGACAGTCTTGATTGGGGGTACTGACAATCTCCAATTTTCCGCCAGTGTTAAGTCTATTAAAACTTATGATAGGAAAAACTATCATAATATGGCAATAAGTGTAAATACTTTTTACTTTTGGTGAAGTTGGCTGACGCGATCGCGCCAATAAACCAAGTATGCGAATAGTTAACGCCAGTTGTTAGCTATTTAACTCGCGTTCTGTAATAATCGTTAACTCGTTCTTGCCACTGCTGCCAATAAAAATTTACATCTGCTGGCTCGAACCAAAAAATTTCTGCTGGCATATTAGGAATAGCTACAACTAATAATGCACAATCTATGGCAACCCCTAAACTTTGATAAGAATAATTAACCGCTCCCAAATAAGCCATCAATTGAAGCGGAAAATCAAATAAACGTTCGATCGCGCCTTTGGGTCGATCTGCTGTTTTCCATTCGCAAACGCAAGGAACGCCTTGATAGCTGGCAACACAGTCTACAATGCCAGCATAACCTAACTCGTAATGCGCGATGGGATTTTCAACCAACCTGACGATACTGAGATTTTCCAAAACGGGTTTAATACTTTCCCAGTAAGGAAGGCTAGCATCGCAACAAATAAACTCTTCACCTTGTAAGTAACG
>JALOOL010000068.1 GCA_025454425.1 Hydrococcus sp. Prado102
TGACGACTCAACCGATTCCACCCATTACCCTACCTCCCATGCAAGATCCCCAACGCGAAGGGGAGTGGCTGCAACAAGTCTTGCACCAATGGCTCGATCGCGAGTTTATCCCCGAAGCCATTAACGAGCAAATCGCTCGGCGAGCCGCACAAATCTTTGTACGACAGCGCCTTGAAGGAGAAAATGACTTAGGTTCTCTCGTCATCGCGATCGTTACCGAGATGCAAGCGTTTGATTTTCGAGAGAGTTTTTATAGCGAATTTGCGATCGCCAATGCAGTCAGCGATCTGATCTTAGATAGTTTGGGAATCGAGCGCTGTTGCGGACAATGATATTAGAGATTGGCGATTGGGAAAAGATTAATGTAAGTTTTTTCCTTTCCCCTTTCCCCTTTCCCCTTTCTCCTAAAAGATCCCAATTACCAACTCGACTTAACTACGCCAGGTAATAATCCTTGGTGTGCCCATTCGCGCAAAACGTTACGAGATAAGCCAAAATCTCTGTAATACCCTCTAGGTCTTCCTGTCTTCCAACAACGGTTGTGCTGGCGGTTAGGAGCGCTATTGCGGGGTAATTGTTGTATTTGGCGATGAATTTCTATTTTGTCTTCTAAAGATTCAGCTAGGCGAAACTGTTCTTTTAATTCCGCTCTTTTATCAGCATATTTAGCTACGAGATGACTGCGCTTTTTCTCGCGCTCGATCATGGATTTCTTTGCCATAAACTTTTTAGTTTAGTATTCCTTAATTTAAGACAGCATTTTCTATCCTATCTCATATAACTATTTGTTGGATCGTAGTTATTTGTTAAATCTCGTTTGTTATTTCTTAGACAAGACAAACTCATTTTGCTCGATCTCGATAAGCATCCGCGTACGCGTTATCCCTGTTGCAATAGTGCCTTTCCCCCTTTCCTTTTTCCTTTTTTCCTTCCCAAAAGAACTCGATCGGCTTAACAGCCAATAAACCCAAAAATTTGATAGGCTATCCTAATAACTTTTAACAATGTAGACTGAGTGTGGATATAGTAATTGGTCGGGGTAAAACGGCTCGACGAGCCTATGGAATTGATGAAATTGCACTTTCACCTGGAGTGCGTACTTTAGATCCTAGCTTGGCTGATACTCGCATTCGTCTCGGCGGTATCGATCGCGAAATCCCTATTATTGCTAGCGCTATGGATGGCGTAGTAGACACGCGCATGGCAGTCTTGCTTTCCGAATTAGGAGCGATGGGAGTCCTTAATTTAGAAGGCATTCAGACTCGTTATGACGATCCAGAACCTATTTTAGACCGCATTGCCTCAGTTGGTAAATCGGAATTTGTCGGGTTGATGCAAGAACTTTACGCAGAACCGATTAAGCCTGAATTAATTCAACGACGAATCAAGGAAATTAAAGAACGAGGAGGCATAGCGGCGGTTAGCCTGACCCCTGCGGGTGCTTCAAAGTATAGCGAAACCGTCGCCACTGCTGGAGCCGACGTACTATTCGTTCAAGCAACGGTGGTTTCTACGGCACATCTTTCGCCAGAATCAACAATTCCTCTAGATTTGGTTCAATTGTGCCAAGAGATGCCCATCCCCGTTATTTTAGGCAATTGCGTTACCTACGAAGTAGCATTGAATTTGATGAAAGCGGGGGCGACTGCGGTTTTAGTCGGAATTGGGCCGGGGGCGGCTTGTACGTCTCGCGGCGTTTTAGGGGTTGGCGTACCCCAAGCGACAGCAGTAGCAGATTGTGCGGCAGCCAGAGACGATTTCGAGCGAGAAACAGGTAAATATGTTTCTGTAATTGCTGATGGCGGAATTATTACTGGAGGCGACATCTGTAAATGTATTGCCTGCGGTGCCGATGCAGTTATGATCGGTTCTCCTATTGCCAGAGCAGCAGAAGCGCCAGGACGCGGCTATCATTGGGGAATGGCAACGCCTAGCCCCGTTTTACCTCGTGGAACCCGTATCAACGTAGGAACGACGGGAACGATTGAGGAGATTCTGGTCGGGCCAGCTAAGTTAGATGACGGCACTCATAACCTTTTGGGCGCTCTCAAAACCAGTATGGGAACGTTGGGAGCGAAGAATATCAAGGAAATGCAGCAAGTAGAAGTTGTCATCGCGCCTTCGCTGCTGACCGAAGGAAAAGTTTACCAAAAGGCACAACAATTAGGAATGGGTAAGTAAATATCGATTGAATTTCCAAATCCAATAGTATAGCGCGGAGCTTTGTCGCAACCGCGCTTTTTTTGTGGGATTACTGTTCTGAGTCGGGATAGCGAGGATAAATTTGCTCGGCTTCCGGGCATTCATCTGAGACTGGAATGTCGGGATTGACGCGGGAAACAGAAGCTAGCTTCTGAGAGAGTGCGCCAATACTTTCTAAGCGAATCATTTCTTCCCAAGAACAAATTTCATCGTCTTCTTCGGTTTCATAACGAATTGTCACCAAATCGCCTTCTAGGGCAATAATGCGAGCGTTTTCAATCCAGCGTTGTTGATCCCGCAAGAAAATGCATACTTCGCGTTCCTCAGTACAGAGTTGATAAATCTTGCGGTGTAGCATGGGTTTCTCCTTAGCAGGTAACTCTTCACTAACAATTTTTCTAAATGGTTCCAACTTAACATTGAGAACGCAAATTGGCTCTCTTTTTGTAGGGCAAAATCGGCTTTGCCACCGTGCAAGAGCGCGATTGCCCTTTTGGAGTGCGGCAAACTCGATTCCGCTTTAAGAAATTGCGTTGGCAAGTAATGAAAGTCTATCGCGAGCTAGCAAGATTTGTATAAGTAATTTCGCTGAATTTCAACCAATGTCAGTTTTCTCATTCTCTGTGTAATTACCGATCTTGTCATCTTTTTCGTTAATCTTTGTATAGCTGAGAATCGCTACTTTGAGAAGTGTTTCATCAATATATTAACAATTTTTGCGCTCACTATTTCCGGTTGTTCTAACATCGATAAATGTCCGCAATTAGCGATTTCAACTACATTACCGCCATTAGTAGCAAATAGCTCGTGGAAACTCGCTAAATAACGAACATACTTGAGTTCCATTATTTTATCTTTGTCGCCAGCTACAAAATAGACGGGTTGTTGGAGGCGGGCAACTAGTTGGGGAAGAAAGTGAACTTCTGCTTCGGTTGTCGAATCGAGCAGCGAGCCGATCGCTGCTTTTTCATCGGCTTTGAGAAAATCAATTACTCTTTGTCGTCCCCAATGAAGCTTGAGCGGACGAGCGACCATCATACGAGCAAACAGTACATCGATTAAAGGAAGCGAGCATAGCCAAGACGGTCGTCGTTGAATCGATTGTTGTCCCATCGTGCGAAATCGCTCAAATTCTTCTTTGAGATAAATTCCACCGCCGGCATTAAGACAGATTACGCCTTTGACGATTTCGGCGCTACAATCGGCTCCCCACAAGGCGATGCTTCCTCCTAAAGAATGTCCGATCAGCCAAGCTTTGGCGATCGCCAATTTTTGCAGTAGAATTTTTAAATCCTCGGCATAGGCGGCTAATGAATAATTAGAACCGATTTCGGAGTGGGTTTCGTCTAATTGGCGATCGCCAATAGCCAATGGCGACCTAGTATCTCCAAATCCACGCAGGTCGTAAATCAAACATTGATACTCTGGCGAAAGTCTCTCAACGAGAGGTTTCCAATAGTTGCGGCTCAACAGCCAGCCATGAACGAAGACTAAGACGGGATTATCGGCTACAGGTGAAGGAGGGGTTAGCTCGTAAGCGTGCGAGACTCCCAAAATGTCGATCGTTTGCATACTTTAAAATCCTATCCCAACGGAAAGCCATTGGCTCGGTAGAGGTAGAATAGACTAAGCCAGCAAATCGCATTTTTAATTCAAGCTTTAGAAAAAATTTTCTGGCTAATTTCAGTATAAATTAAAGAAAACCTTTAAAGCGAACCCTGAGCCTCAATTGGCATGGTCTTTTGGAAACGATTGTTTAGTAATTCTGAAACGCTTACCTCTTCATCCAATAAAGTCGAGGGAGAATTGTTAGAACTGACGGATGACTCTTTAGGACAATCTCGCATCGTTTTTAGTACCGAGCGAGATATCGATCTTTACGAACTAGAAGAACTTTGCGATGCTGTCGGCTGGGCAAGGCGACCCCTGCGCAAAGTGAAGAAAGCACTTGAGTTTAGCTTTTTGGTTGTTACGATGTGGGAAGTAAAAGGCAACAGACAACGCTTGGTTGGCTTCGCTCGCGCGACATCGGATCATGCCTTTAATGCGACGATTTGGGATGTAGTCGTTCATCCAACCTACCAAAAAAAGGGATTGGGTAAGGCACTGATGAAGTACACGATCAAAAAGCTCAGAAGCGACGATATCAGCAATATTACTTTGTTTGCCGACCCGCAAGTCGTTGATTTCTATCGCCAACTCGGATTTGTTGTAGACCCAGAAGGGATTAAAGGGATGTTTTGGTATCCGCGTTGAAATAGAAACAATTTGGTTTATACTGAATAAGGTAAAGACCAAAATACGGGATGTAGCGCAGCTTGGTAGCGCGCCTGCTTTGGGAGCAGGATGTCGCAGGTTCAAATCCTGTCATCCCGATAATTAATACTGCTTATGGGACAGGATTTTCGCCTTTGACATCCTGCTCCCAAAGCAGGCACTTACTCACTTCTTACTCAAAATACCCTTTGCAAAAGCCAATGAGAACAATAGGAAAACGCCTTCACGAACTCTTTACGTTGGGATGAAGAGTTGATGAAGGCGCATCAAGAGGAGATAGTTTGTGGTACTGTCAGTAATGCTGACAGTACTTGGGCTACGAAATAAACGGTTTTTCAACAAGCTTTTTAAGGGCTAAAGCGAGATTCCACTGAGAAACCAGTCCTAGCTTGCGAATAATAGCATCTATCATGATATCGGTATCGCAATCTTTCAATTGCTCGGCTGCGATCGCCAAACAAAAAGCTAAATATAGCTTTTCTTCATTAGTCAACTCTTCAATTCCATTCATCGCTTGTTACCTCCAACTGAGTAAAATATGAGTTATAAAGAACGATCGCGCCCAACAATAGCTAACCCCTAAAAACTTAATGTCATTTAAAGCTACCGAGGCGAGCTTGGGTAAGCCCTCAGAACCCTCTGGGAGGGGCAGATAAAACGGTAAATAATGGCGCTTTGTAATATGTGTATTATATGTAGTTTTTGCAGCCTGTCGGATTGGGTCATTTTTTAGAAAAATGCGATCGCACAAATCAATCGCCTCAAAAATGCCCTCGCCTCTAAACTCGATAAAGGTGAAAAACCAGACATTATTCAGCAAGGCGCTACCAAAGGAAAAGAATTAGCGCTTTCAGCCGTAGGGGTTTTACTTGCTGGTTACGCGACGCTCGCTCAACATAACGCCTTGGGAAACCAAGTAGACCGCGTGGGAAGGGAAATTGGGGTTTTAGGCAGTAAAGTTAATACCGTTGCTGGAGTCGCCAATAGTGCCCAAAACATAGCGACAGATGCGATGACTTACGGACGCGATACTAGGGGACTGGCAGAACAAGCGCGCCAGCAAGCGGCAAGGGCTGACGTTAAAGCAGGAACCGCTTTAGGCAAAGCGAGTTCTGCTCTCAATAAAGCAGCAACCGCTATAGGAGAATCAAAGCTGGCTCAAAAACTCGCTCGCGCTGCTACTGCTGCACTCAACCGAGTAGAAGCGGCCCTGAGCGTTCTAACCAATGCTTTTAGAATCCTCGATGGCAAAATGGGGGGCGTTTTAAGTAGGCTAGCGGCCCTAGCAGGTAAAGTTCTAGCTATTGCTAACGCGATCGCGACTATCTTTAGCATCATCGCGACGCTAGCCAGCCTCGCTCAACTCTACAGGCTGACCCAACAAGTCAACGCGCTAGAGAAAAAAGTACAAGCGCAAGACAAGCTCATTCAACAATTATTTAATATCGTTAAATTTATTCAAAGCGAACTAGCTCGCGTTGGCGGCGTTGCTAGCAGTGCTTTAAATAATGCGCTTAGCGCTTTGAGTAGAGCTTCTAGCGCTTTGAGTCAATCTTCTCAAGCTATTAGTACTTCTCAAAATGCCTTAAGCAGCGCGATAAATGCGGCTCGTAATGCTGCTATTGCATCTGCTGCTGCTGCTGCTGCTAGTGCCTTGGCGAATGCAGCGATATCGAGAGCGAACCAAGCTTGGAATACTGCTAATAATGCGCTCAACAAGGCAAATGAAGCTTTGCGCAAAGCCTCCGCTAGTCCTCGAACGATCGTCAGACAAACCAATAATTATATCGATCGCACGGTAACTAAGATAGACCAGCGACAATTCATCGAACGCATTGAAGGGAAACCAGGAAGGGATGGAAAAGATGGCGTTAACGGACTTAACGGTAAGGATGGTAAAGACGTGAATCCAGCAGATTTAGCCGATATCAAACAGCTTCTACGACGCATTGATAGTACGACTACTCGCACCGAGATTGTTTCGAGTATCGTCATGAGCGATACGACTCAAGTCAAGGCAAAAGTAGGAATCATTGAAAGCGTTCTTAACGGGTTAAATACCTTTACTCAAAAGGCGTTTAGAGCGACTCGCCTAGATAAGATTCTTAACGCTCTAAACTTTATTCTGCTCTTGCACAATGCCGCTATGCTGTCAAAGAATTTAGCTTCTACTTTGGGAGATCTAACCTCTCAAGCGCTTGCTGTTATCGGGATTAAAGATGAAGCACAAAATCCGCTCGATGTCAATGCCGAGCTAAGCAAAAAAGCTGATGAATTTATGAGCGGCATACTAGGCGAGGATGTCTGGAAAGGAACTAAAGAAAATTGGAACAAAGCCAATCGCATCGTCAGTACTGCAACTAATGTCCTTTGGACGTTTCGCTCGATGACCGATTCCGTTCGCGAGATTGGCGAATGGACTGCCGAAAATACTGGTAAGATTGGCAATGCCTTAAAGCGCTATCGCATCGTGGGAGAAGACGCTTACAAATGGATGCCCGAAAACATTCGAGCTACTAATCGATGGACGGCTAGGGTCGATAAATTCATGGAAGGGACAGATAGCTTAGACGATGCGGCTAGTAGTTTGTCTGGCGTTTTAAGCGAGGTTCAAAATATCCAAGAAGAGGCAAACCAGTTAAAAGAGCAGAAGGAAACTTTCAAGAAGCAATTAGAGGAACTGGAGCCAAAAGAGCAAAAAGATAATGCTTTCTTATTTGATTGCCAGTACTAAAACCAGCCACGAACTAGAAAAACAAGATATTCGCATTGAAAGCGCGATTGCTCGCTTGAGCGAACGTCATGGCGATACAAGAGAAGATTTAAAAGAACTCGATCGCGAGTTTTTAAGCAAGATTAGCTTGCTAGAGCAAAGGTTAGATGATAGCGATCGCAAGTTTAGAAGCTTGGTTAATTTTTTAGCTGGTAAGGGACTGCATTATGGAATCCGCGATCGCGATAAAGGGACTTTAAGTTAAATATGGCGCGCGCTACCTCATGGGATAAAAAGACTGTTAGCATTACTGTCAGTCCCTAAGTCTCAAGTCGATAAATTCTCAATTTTCAGAAAACCAACACCATTCCCTCCCAACCATGCCCTCATTCCCTTCTGATAGCGAGTGGCTAAAGCGCTGTCAAGCGACTGAAAGGAGCGTACCCCTTGCGGGTTGACAGAAGCTTGCCACGAGCTACAATATCCTCATCGAGGGCATGGTAAAGGCAGAGTAGTGATAGAAAGTTAAAAGGACTGGTCAGACAACTCCAGTCCTTTTTTTATCTGTTCGTAGCCACAAACAGAAGAAGAGTTTTAACAACCGATACCGACTGTCAGTAAGACTGTCACTGTTTATCTAAGACGAGCAGTTTGACAATCTCGCTTTCATCTTTGGAATAGATTTTTGAAAGGAGTTTGCTTAGAACGGGAGCCGAACTGGGGAAGTATTCGAGTAGACTTCGCGCTTCGTTGATTGCCGATAGTAAATCGATGGCTTGCTTGTTTGAGTTGAGTAGGAGGTTAAGCGTTTCTGTCGTGTGTTGCCGTTTTTTGTAAACTGATTCATTCATTTGGGGAGTATGACCTAACGATTGCGATCGTATTTCTTGAGATATGCCTGCCGTCATTCCATTTAGGTTAGCTAGATGTCTTAAGGCATGAGTCTGAGTAAAAGGAGCTTTCCAAGTAATTAATTGTTTTCTAGCTCTAACTGCATAAAATTTTCTGATGTTATCGGCATCAAAACTTTTAGGTTGGCTGGTTGGAAGCATAGGATTTTTAATCTCTAGCTTTTCGATGAGATTGGGGCAAGAAGGTGGAATTAAAGGACGGGCTAAGCGATAGCTGGTTTTGGTAGTCGTACCTATTCCGGTTAACTCGCCTATTACAATGATGTTAGTGTTATTTTGAGAGTCGTTTAGAGAGGGAATGAAAATTCCATCCTTTGTTTTGAACGGCTTTTCTAGATTTTGAATGGCAAATACCTCGTGAATGCGTAAGCCATAGACAATCTGCATGGAGAATGCCCATAGCCAGCGTTTTCTAGAGTCTAAATTTGCTCTAGGATGTATTTCACCGTTTTCGCCTAGTAAAGTAGATCGCCATGTTAGAAAATTTTTTAGGGTAATCGTTTGCAAGTCCTTAAATTCGACTTGTATGGTTTTTAATTCGTTAAGTTTAGTTAAACCCGATTCATGATTGGCTATTCTGGCAAGCTTTTTTAATGCCGATATACAATCTTTATAGGTTTTTGTACCAACTTGAAACTTATCTGCTACCGCTAGAAAATTTCCAGGATTGATTTTTACTTCCGTCGGGAAATGTTTGTAGTATTGTCCATAGGTTACATTCCAGCAAGATACATCGCTAGGGTTAAGGCGATCGCGTTTCCGTTTATAACGACTAGGACGACTCCAAAAGTCTTTCTCGACTAATGCAATCGCTTCTCCAAACGTTAGCAAGTCTGCTTTGATGCTGTTCTTTTCGAGAATTGCGTCGTCGTACCATTCCCAGAATTTCGTCTCGCTGTCGATAGTTTTGAGTGCTTCTGCTACCTTCTTAGCTTTCTTGAGGGCATCTGCCATGCCATCATAGGTAAAAGTGCTACTACATCCATAGGCTTTCCGAGTTTCGCCTACCTTAAACTGAAGTGCGATCGTTCCTCCAGTTCGTTTTAAGCCGACTCCTTTGGGACTTTGTTTCTGAACGTCTGAAAAGTGGACTAGAAGCCGTTCGTAGCCGATAGAATGATCGGCGTTTTTCTTACTCATTTTTTACTCACTTGTACTTTGAGAGGGTTGATGAAGTGAGTAAGTAAGCTTATACAACAAGGCTTTCGAGACTTATTGGCAGGTTCAAATCCTGTCATCCCGATAATTAATACTTATAATAAAAAAATGAAGAATTGGATTTTCGTTGATTAACAATTTCTTCACAGTTTTGCACTAGGATGAGAAGGGAACTTTAAAGAGTTTTTAAAAGTCAAAATTAATAGTGAAAAAGTCGTCATGCCATCGCCATGCGTATGTCACCCCAAACAGTAATTGCTAGATTAAGTTCTAAAAAAATCGATTTAAAGCTGTTAGCGATCGGATTCGTTAAATTGTTTGAGAAATTGTCAATATTTCAATAAAAATTAGAGGGATGCAATTATGAAGTCATTAGTTCGTTGGAGTAAAACTATTGGATTAGTTGGAAGTACGGTTTTAGCATCATTTTTCGCTCAAAGCATGAAAGTCCTGGCGCTTCCCCAAGAACAAATCGTACAAACTTTACAACCTATTCCAGTATTCACGATCGCAGACGAGCAAGGCGCTCCTTTAGTAGCAGTTGGCAAAGACGAGAAAAAAGTTACGGGCGTATTTATCAGCCAACAAGATGCCCAACAATTCTTTCAACAACTGCAACAACAAAACCCAGAATTAGCACAAAAAGTTAAAGTTCAACCCGTATCTTTGGGAGAAGTTTTTAAATTAGCGCAGGCAAACGAGGGGAAAGCAGATGGTTTAAACTTTGCTTACGTCCCCATGAACGACGAAGTTGAGGCGGCAAAAAAAGTCCTCAGCACGAGCGGACAACAATATCAAGGTGGCGTTCCCTTATTTGTGGCTAAAGGCGGCGAGGATCAAGGCTATCTTACCGTTCAGCAGAATAACGAAACCAGAATTCCTTTCTTTTTTGAGAAAGCGCAATTACAACAAATGTTAGAGCGCTTCAAAAAGGAAAAGCCCGATTTAGCTTCAAGCATAAAAATTGAGGTCGTTCCTTTAGAAAGCGTCATGGCAACAATGGAACAAAGCAATGATGAAATGCTTGGCAGAATCGTCCTCGTTCCCTCTCAAGAGTCTCTACAATTCATTCGTAGCGTCCAACCAGGGCAAGGCAATGCCCAAGGACAAGGGCAAGCACCTGCACCGCAAGCCGCCCCACAAACTCAACCCGCTCCCCAAAACAACTAGTATTGAGTTAAGCTACAAAGCGGCAATTCGTAATTAACGCATTTTAATTACGAATTACGTTGGCGAAGCCTTCCCGAAGGGTACCGCCGCGCACGTAGCGAAGCTTTTGAGCAGCGGCGAATTACGAATTAGATGGTCATCGATTGGAATCGCTAACGGTATCCATTCAAGAACTCGTACAATGGCGCGATCGAGCTAAACAAGAGGCGATCGCGGCTGAAATTTCTCCTTCAGAAGTCGATTGGCTGCTACAGGAAGTAGCAGGATTAAATAAACTTTTGCTTCGTTTAGGGTCATCTCAGGCGCAGTCGTCAATTCTTTTAAAACAGCCTTTATCGGTGCTAACACAACTATGGCAACAACGCCTGCGCGATCGCACTCCGGTGCAATATCTCGCAGGCATTACTCATTGGCGGCATTTTTCCCTAAAAGTTGCTCCAGGCGTACTGATTCCTCGCCCAGAAACCGAAATAATCGTCGATTTAGCATTCAACGCCCTTCAAAATAGCCCCAATCCAGAACTAGCTTCGGGAAATTGGGTGGATCTAGGCACTGGTAGCGGCGCGATCGCGCTAGGATTAGCTCAGTTATTGACAAAAGCAACGATTTATGCTGTAGATATTAGCGAAGAAGCATTGGCGATCGCACGAGAAAACGCGATCGCATTAGACTTAGCAGAACGAATAAACTTTTACCAAGGGTCTTGGTGGTCGCCTTTGGAGGCGCTGAAAGGAAAAGTAAGCGGCATGGTATCCAATCCTCCTTATATTCCCACGGATGCGATCGCCGAACTACAACCCGAAGTCGCCCAGCACGAACCTACAGGGGCGCTCGATGGCGGTAGCGACGGTCTAGATTGCATTCGTCACCTCGTTGCCACGGCTCCCGATTACCTCGTCTGTGGCGGAATTTGGGCGATCGAAATGATGGCAGGTCAAGCAGAACAAGTCGTTCGACTTTTGCAAGAGAGAGGTTGTTATGACAAAATTCAAATTTTTACCGATCTAGCAGGGATAGAACGCTTTGCTTTGGCTTATCGTTGTTAGTAATAATAAGATTTGTCATTTGTCCTTTGTTGTTTGTATGAAAGTCCTTCGTCCTTTGTACTAATCACTAATGACCAATGACTAATAAATCCAAAATCCAAAATCCAAAATCCTTTCATCGGATGACTAAGGTTGTTCAAAGCGAACTAATTGCAAATGCGATCGCGGGTAAGGTAGTTAGTTTTCCTACCGATACCGTACCTGCGATCGCAACACTTCCCGAACATTCAGCCCTCATTTTTGCTGCCAAAAAACGTCCTCAAGATAAACCGCTTATTCTAATGGGAGCTTCTGAAGAGCATTTGTGGGGTTATATTACAGGTACGCCTGAAGAAATGGCAAGTTGGCAACAAGTAACTCGCCATTACTGGCCCGGAGCAATGACTTTGGTTTTACCCGCATCCTCTCGCTTAAGTACGGCGATGAACCCTACCGATCCCACTACTATTGGTCTTCGCATTCCCGATAGCGATATTGCTCGTACTATTTTGGCTCAAACGGGGCCGCTAGCAACGACAAGCGCTAATTTGTCTGGAGAACCGCCCTTAGAAACGATGAATGCTATAGATGCTGCTTTCCCCGACGTTCTGACTCTCGATTTGGCAGAGTTAGGAGATACAAAAATGGGAAGCGGTTTGCCTTCTACAGTGGCAAAATGGACGGGAAAAGGGTGGGAAATTTTACGTCAGGGAAGCATAATCAGTAATCAGTAATCAGTAATCAGTAATCAGTAATCAGTGAGGAGGAAAGTAGTCAGTAGTTCAGAAGGAGAGTAATCAGTAATCAGTAGGGGCGCATGGCGTGCGCCCAAACAGCAATCAGTAATCAGTAATTCAGTAAAGAGTACATCAGTTAATATTCTTTTTTGTTCCCCTTTCCCCTTTCCCCTATTGCCTATTGCCTATTCCCTTCCCCATTTCAAAAACTGTACCTCATAGCTATATGAATGAGAACGAGCTTCTTAAAAATGAACTGAAAAAAACGCAATTAGCCTATCAAATGGCGACTCAAATCAATCAGTTCAAAACTGGGTTTTTGGCACGAAGCGCTCATGAGTTGCGAAGACCGTTAAGCAATCTCATTGCACTCCATCAAATTATCTTGTCAGATTTATGTGAAAATCCTCAAGAAGAGCGAGATTTTATCGATCAGGCATATCAATCGGCTCAAAAATTGCTAAAAATCCTTGACGACCTCATTGCAGTTTCCAAAATAGAATACGGCAATGTCTCATTAGATATTCGACCCATTGGATTATCTCAAGTTGTGGGTGAAGTTCGTCAGTTGATTTATTTACAAGCTGAAAATCGATCTCTTCATCTCGATATTTCTTTACCTCAACCCGACGTTTATGTCATGGCAGATTTTCAACGTTTGGTACAAGTTTTGCTATCAATTGTAGATACAATAGTTAGTAATGCTAGAGAAGGTCAGATTCGTATTGTCGCTTATTCTTTTGCTCAAGGAAAAGGTTGTATCGAGGTCGATTGTCCGGTTAATATTTGGCAAGAATCGCTCGATTTATTAACAACCCTTCCCGAACCCAATTTAGAAGCAAAATCTTCTTTAAATTTGCCCGAAATGTCGCCTGCGATGAGAGTGCAGATAGCGCAAACTTTGTTAGAAGCGATGGGAGGAAGCTTGCAAATTGCAGAAGCATCCTCAGATGTAGAAAATGATAATTCTAAACGTTTGCAGTGTTTAATTCCGCTAGCTCCGGCTGAAGTTGTCGATCGCGAGTTATCCTTATAGGATCGCTAGGAGAATTTTCTAAAATCATCGTAGTCGTGTGATTTTGCTCAAAGCCAATGCGTTTGTAAAATTGTTGTTGATGGGTTGTCGTCAAGTAAACTCGTTCGACGCGGTTGAGGCGAGGATGGCTTATTAGCGTTTCTACTAATTTGCGACCTATGCCAAAGCCTTGATAAGCTGGATGAACGATTACATCCCAGATCGTAGCGCGGTAAATTCCATCGGAAGTCGCTCTGGCAAAACCAATAAGTTTTTCTCCATCCCATACACTAATGACAGGATCGCTGTTTTCGATCGCAATTTTTAAATCTTCTATGTTGCGGTTTTGCGCCCAAAAAGCACCTAAATTAAAAAGAGCTTGCAGTTGCTGAAGGTCGAGATCGGATTTGCGATCGCAATATTGAATGTGGCGAAAATCCATAGATAAGCAATTCCTTGTGGTTTTAAAACGTAATTTTTTGGAAAAATATAGCGGTTCTCTTTCTTAATGAAATACCTTCTGCCTTAAAACTATAAGTCGCGTACCTCACCTAAAAAATAACTGCAATAGCTGGCAAATAAGCTGAATATTCGCTCCAAGCGCAATTGCACCTACTAATATTATTTCGTCTTGACACTATGAAAACCCTAAAGAATCTTTTCCAAATTGTAGCGATTTTTACTGAACATTTTACGCTTTTACTATCTAGATATAAAAATTTCCTGACATACTGCTTTGACATTGTTGATGTCGTATCATTCGCAACTAATTAGATAATAATATTTTCTAGAACGATTTATGTTTCCTAGTTTTATTGCCTCAGCAGCCGAAACCCTCACAGAATCGACATCGATCGCATTAGCACGGCAAATCGAATGTCAGGAAATCGCAACGCCACTCAGTCCTAACCCCATAGCAACAACCTACGTTCGTCAAGGAAACGGGAAAACGCCTATCTTATTGCTGCATGGGTTTGATAGTTCCGTTCTAGAATTTCGTCGCTTGCTTCCTTTACTGGCACAAGAACGGGAAACTTGGGCAATTGACTTACTCGGCTTTGGCTTTACTCAACGACTTAGCGAACTCTCATATTCTCCTGTCGAGATCAAAACCCATCTCTACTATTGCTGGAAAACCCTCATCGGGCAACCCGTAATTTTAGTAGGGGCTTCGATGGGAGGTGCAACCGCGATCGATTTTACCTTAACTTATCCCGAAGCCGTTGAAAAACTAGTTTTACTCGATAGTGCGGGATTAGCAAACCCTCCCATGACGGGGAAATTGATGTTTTCTCCGTTGGACTATTGGGCGACAGAATTCTTGCGCAATCCCAAAGTACGTCACAATATCAGTCGTGCGGCTTATCATGACAAAAGCTTTGCCTCTGGGGACGCACAAATTTGTGCTGCTTTGCACCTAAACTGTCCGAGGTGGCGCGAAACATTAATTGCTTTTACCAAAAGTGGCGGTTACGGCAACTTTGCTGCCCAACTCTCGCAATGCGATCGCGATACATTAATTTTATGGGGAAAGAGCGATCGCATTTTGGGTTTAAAAGCCGCCACTCAATTCGAGAAATTGCTACCCAATAGCAAACTCGTTTGGATAGAGAATTGCGGTCACGTTCCTCACCTCGAAAAACCTCAAATTACCGCCACTGAGATTTTACATTTTGCGCCAGCGAAATTTTGATAGAATGCAATTCTGTCGAGATTTTACATTGTCATTCAATCGTTACTTGGGAAGATCGCTTCATGATTCACGATATTTTCATGCCTGCCTTAAGCTCCACCATGACCGAAGGAAAGATTGTTTCCTGGGTCAAATCTCCAGGGGACAAAGTTGAAAAAGGCGAAACCGTGTTGGTGGTCGAGTCAGACAAAGCTGACATGGACGTTGAATCGTTTAATGAAGGTTATTTAGCCGTTATTTTAGTAGAAGCCGGACAAGAAGCCCCCGTAGGCGCGGCACTTGCCTTAATTGCAGAAACCGAAGCCGAAATAGAGCAAGCCAAACAAAAAGCGGGTGCAGCCGCGGCTCCCGCTCCCGCACAAACAACCCCCGAACCAGCTATTGTAGAAAGCGTTGCTCCCGTCGCTGCGATCGCAACAAGCCCCAGTAACGGACGCACCGTGGTTTCCCCCAGGGCGAAAAAGCTGGCAAAAGAAATGGGCATCGATTTAAAAACGCTACAAGGAAGCGGGCCTCATGGCAGAATTGTTGCCGAAGATGTCGAAAAAGCTGCCGGAAAATCACCAACCCCGACGTTTGCCCCACCAACCCCCGTACAGGCGACTGCCCCAGCGCCAGTGGCTCAACCCGTTACGCCACCTGCTCCCATGCCGACCGTTGCCGTTCCCGTCGGCGAAACCGTGCCATTGACCACATTTCAAAAAGCTGTGGCACAAAATATGCTGGTCAGCTTGCAAGTGCCTACATTTCACGTAGGATATACAATTACCACTGACGAGCTAGATAAGCTCTACAAACAGATTAAATCCAAAGGCGTGACGATGACAGCACTGCTAGCAAAAGCAGTGGCTATGACGCTGACAAAACATCGCATTGTTAATTCGACTTATACCGATGCAGGAATTCAATACAACGGCGCGATTAACGTTGCTGTAGCCGTTGCCATGCCCGATGGCGGATTGATTACTCCCGTTTTGCAAAATGCCGACCAAATCGATATTTATACGCTCTCTCGCAATTGGAAAGAATTGGTAGACAGAGCAAGAGCCAAACAACTCCAACCCGAAGAATATAATAGCGGTACGATTACTATTTCTAATTTAGGGATGTTTGGGGTGGATCGCTTCGATGCAATTCTTCCTCCCCGACAAGGAGCAATTCTGGCTGTTGGCGCTTCTCGCCCTCAGATTGTCGCCAATCCAGATGGCATGTTCGGCGTGAAAAATCAGATGAGCGTCAATATTACTTGCGATCATCGCGTCATTTATGGGGCGCAAGCCGCGGCATTCATGCAAGACTTGGCGAAGTTAATCGAAACTGAGGCTCAATCTTTAACAATGTAACTGGAAGATTGGGTTATTAAGATACTAATTTGACTCCCAACGGTGAGCTAGGCTGCACCTTGGGATTCCTCTCTTCTCTTAACGTCAGAACCCGATCGACCTGGTTTGGACTCCTGTTGAGTAGAGGTTCCCATCTCCATAGGCTTGACTAAACTACTTCAACTTCTACTACTTTAACTGGTTCTTCCGATTGTTCTTTACTAAAGGTTAAAGCATTATTAACACAGTCGATAAAAATCGTGTCTCCTTCGATGAAAGTGTTTTCTAAAATTTTAGTCGCGATCGGATTTTCCAGTTCTCTCTGAATTGCCCGCTTAAGCGGACGCGCCCCATAAACCGGATCGTAACCCACATTAACAATGCGATCTAGCGCAGAGTCTGTCAGTTCTAAACTGATTTTTTGTTCTGCTAGCAATCTTTCGAGTCGCTTAATTTGAAGACCGACAATTTGACGCAATTCTTCGCGTTTGAGAGTGTGGAAAATGATGGGTTCGTCAATGCGATTGAGAAATTCGGGGCGAAAATGCTTTCTGAGGGCATCAGTCACTTGCTTGCGCATCTTATCGTAGTTAGCATCATCGCCAGCAACTTTAAGAATATGTTCGCTGCCAATATTGCTGGTCATGACGATAATCGTATTGCGAAAATCGACTACTCGACCTTGAGAATCGGTAATGCGCCCATCGTCAAGCACTTGTAATAAAATGTTAAATACATCTGTATGGGCTTTTTCTACCTCGTCGAGTAAAACAACAGAATAGGGACGACGACGAATCGCTTCTGATAGCTGCCCTCCTTCCTCATAACCGATATATCCTGGCGGTGCGCCAACTAAACGCGAAATAGCGTGTTTTTCCATATATTCGGACATATCGATGCGTACCATAGCATCTTCGCTGTCGAAGAGGAAAGCGGCTAGCGCCCTCGCTAACTCCGTCTTCCCGACTCCCGACGGCCCCATAAAGAGAAACGAACCAATCGGTTTTCCTGGGTCTTTCATGCCTGCCCTGGCGCGACGAATGGCGGCAGCAACGGCAGCAACAGCTTCCTGTTGTCCGATGACTCGTTGATGTAAATGTCCTTCTAGTTGCAGGAGTTTTTGACGTTCGGTTTCTAGGAGACGATTGATAGGAATTCCCGTCCAACGGGCGACAATTTCTGCAATATCTCCTTCGGTGACTTGTTCTCGCAGTAAGGTAGAACCTTGTGCTTGAATGTCTAGCAGTTTGCTTTCTTTTTCTTCTAAATCGTGTTGCAAGACTTCTAGTTTGCCATACTTTAATTGTGCGGCTTTGTTGAGGTCGTAGGCACGTTCTGCCTGTTCGATTTGCAGGCGCACTTTTTCTTCCTCTTCTTTAAGGGCATTGATTTCTTCAAGCATTTGCTTTTCCGATTGCCACTGAGAAGAGAGTTCTTGTTGCTTGCTTTCTAAATCGCCGATTTCCTGTTGGATGCGTTCTAGACGTTCTTTGGAAGCGCGATCGACTAATATCGTTCCCGGACGCTTCTCTTCTCCTTCGAGAGAGAGTTTTTCCATCTGTAATTGCATCAAGCGACGGTCGATCGCTTCTAATTCTACAGGTTTAGAAGTGATCTCCATCTTTAATGTAGCAGCCGCTTCGTCTACGAGGTCGATCGCCTTATCGGGAAGAAAGCGATCGCTAATATAACGATGAGACAATGTAGCCGCAGCAACTAACGCCGAGTCGGTAATTTTGACTCCGTGGTGAACCTCATAGCGTTCTTTGAGTCCCCGCAAAATGGAAATCGTATCTTCGACGCTGGGTTGTTTGATATAAACCTGTTGAAAACGGCGTTCTAAGGCGGGATCTTTTTCGATATGCTTGCGATACTCGTCGAGAGTTGTCGCGCCGATACAGCGCAATTCTCCCCGCGCTAGCATCGGTTTTAGTAAGTTCCCCGCATCCATCGAACCTTCGCGCGAACCCGCGCCGACGACGGTATGAACTTCGTCTATAAATAGGATAATTTGCCCTTCGGATTGAGTAACTTCCCGCATGACGCTACGCAAGCGTTCTTCAAATTCGCCTCGATATTTTGCCCCAGCAATCAGACTTCCCATATCCAAGGAAATCAATTGACGGTTTTTGAGGGATTCGGGAACGTCGCCATTAACGATGCGCTGTGCTAATCCTTCCGCGATCGCTGTTTTCCCAACACCAGGTTCTCCGATTAAAACGGGATTATTCTTAGAACGACGCGATAAAACCTGAATAACGCGACGTACCTCTTCATCTCGTCCGATTACTGGATCTAGTTTCCCCGCTTTTGCTTGTTCGGTGAGGTCGCGTCCGTATTTAGATAAGGCTTCGTATTTATCTTCTTGGTTGGGTTCGGTAACTTTTTGGGTTCCGCGAACGGCTTTGATATGCGCTTCTAAGTCTTGCGGATCTAAATTAACACTGCGCAAGCTGCGCCGTCCGATGCGATCGTCTTCTGCAAAACCCATTAAGATGTGTTCGACAGAAATAAATTTGTCTTGCCAACTCTCTCTGGCTACCTCAGCTTTATCTAATAAAATATCCAATCCTCGACCGAGGTAGAGTTGATCGACAACACTAACTTTCGCTTGTCTGCTAGCAAACGTTTCTATACTTTGCACGAAACGAGGCAAATCGATGTTAGCGCGTGCAAAAATACGAGTAGTTAGCCCTTCTTTTTCTAAAAGCGCTAAAATAACGTGTTCTACTTCTAGGGTTTGGTTTTTGAAGCGACGAGCAACTTCTTGCGATTTAACAATTGCTTCCCAGGCTTGTTCTGTAAATTTATTGGGGTCGGTTGGCTGCATTAGTGACTAGATATCTGTTCCTACTTGTATTGACAAGAGAGGTAGGCAATAAGCCTACCTTATTTATTATCGCTCTTTATAGGCAGTAATTAGCTTCTTGAAAAGAACCTTCACGGCGCGATCGGCAACGCGGGACTTAGCCCACATTCTCAATCTGGTTTTCCCTTGTGCCTTTAAATAGGCAGCGGGAGATTTTTTAGCCTTAATAGCCATCTCGATTAATGGCAGCAGCGCCGACGCTATAGCACTGTGTTCGATGCGTCCGATTCCATCCGCTAGCTGTTCGTCCGATAGGGCAATCAATTGTTCTAATGCCCCTAGCGATACTCCCAGATCGCACTCGTAATCGCGCTTGAAGCTTTCTATTAACTCGTTTCCCTTGCGGCTATAGTTTAATCCAATTTGACGATTAACCCACAGATACCAATGGTTTCGTGCTAACTGGGAACCGCTAACGATATGACCTTCTTTGTTGCCACTCGACCAGGGATAAATCGCCTTGCCCATGACTGAATGGAATTTGTTGCGCCCTAACCTGCGAGTAATTTGTTGCCCGCCTTTCCCTTTCCTGCGTTTGAGTTTGATTCTCAACTCTTTGCCTTGTTCGTCAAGGAATTGACCGAACGGGTCGAACTGACATAAGAATATCGTTCGCTCGAAGGTACTAAAGCCGAACTCGTCAAAAACAGGTTTTATCCAAGCGTATTCGTCTCGCGCTAGGAAAGAATCGAATTTGCGCTTGATTTGCAGCCGCGTATTATGAAGGTTACAAACTCGTTCGGCATAGCTAATCAGTTCGCTACTGAATCCCAGCCGCGCCGCCGTCCCAATGGAGTTAGTAAGTTTCAACTCGTATTGCGCTCGCGATTTCTTGACGAGCTTTTCGCCTGCGATAAACGGCCAGATAGCGGCTAGTTTTTCGCAGCTATAAGTTTTAGATTTGCTCATCCCTTCGGGGAATTCTCGGTGCATGAGATTCCAACCGCGATTGGTCACAATCCTAATATCGCGAGCCACGCGCTCTTTTTTGAGAAACCGCAGGTAAGCTGCTTGAACGAGCGGGTAGCGCACTCGATTGTAAGCCGATAAATTGTCAAGGTTCAGCCAGCCATAATAGGCACACACGACCGCATCGTGTTCGTCATCCTTGTACGACCATCCGCACAAGTCGCGATACGACGAACCCTCTGTATCTTACATACCTTGTAAGATTTGTGTTAGGCTAATCACATGGCACAATTATCACTGACTTTAAAACTACCTTTCTATCGACTCAATCAA
>JALOOL010000069.1 GCA_025454425.1 Hydrococcus sp. Prado102
TTTCGTTCGTTGCTCGTACTTTCCTGGATTATTTGCTCAAAGAGAGCCAAGGATATTGTCAGGTGTACTCAAGTTTGGCTCGTAATGGTAGTGCCTTCGCAAGCGAACTCAAAGCTTCTTAATGAGTGACATGCTCGATACGCCCAACGCTATCCGATGCACAGTTTTAGCTGTGTCAGCCAAGCTGGTTGATTTAGCAACTAACTTGATGCTTCCGGTAGCACTTCTGGGTCATCGTCGATGGAAAGCAGATATTGAATTAAATCGGTTTGGTCTTGGGTAGTAAAACCAGCTTGTGCATCAACCCAATAATCGTGTCCGACACCGCTTACGTTTGCTCTTTCTAGATCGGGATTTGCCTGATTAACCGCCACGACAGATTCGCGCAAATGGCGATCGAGTAGAGCGCGCAAACTTGCCTCTGGATCGGGTAAAATCCCTTGCATCAAAGTACCTGCCATGCCTAGTTGCTCCCGATTAGCAACAGTAAAATTGCCGTCAGTATCTTGCCCGAAAGCTTCTGTCCCAGCCGCAACGCCACCATCGTGCAGATAGGGCGCACTCAGATACAACCCAATCAAGTGTTGTACCTTATAACCGCCAGCCGGATCGCTCTTGGCATAGGCAAGCTCGATATCTTCTTTTGGTGCGATCTCGGTTGGCACTGACAGAACGGGCGGATCTGCTGGCAGAGGAACGGGAACGTTAGGCGGATAAGTATCCGGTGGCGCGAAATTATCGGCAAAATCTGTCGAAGCAGGTGCCCTTACTGGTTGCGTCTTGACTTCTTTTTGAGCAATTACTTTGTGGTTAGTAAAGTAGCGTCCGCTATGGCACTCGGCGCAATTCGCCTTGGTAAAAATCGCTGCACCCCTTGCGATCGTTTCGGGAGTGGCAGTTTCGTGAGGAGGCGGTGCCAAGGTATTTTGCCAAGCTGACATAGCATTAATTTGTTCTGCCACTTGGAATCCTGGCGAAGCAGCCATTAAGCCATTCTGCATGAACAGCGAACCTTTCGGGTATTCTGGCATTTTAATGACCTGGTTGAAGCCAGGAGTGCCTGGTGTGGGATCGATTTCTTCAAAAAATTCAGAGGGTTTTACTCCTTCTGGCAAACGAAATTCCCGATTAGAGGCATTTTGTAGCATTGTCCCCAAATAGGTTTCTTTATCGATGCCTAGTAAAGATTCGCCAGCATCGGCAGTGGTTGACGGATCGGCATTTACGCCAAACACGGCATTATTGAGCGTCGTCAAGCCGTGGAACCAACCAATGGAAGCAACACCACTCCAAGCATAGGGCCAAGCGCCGTGGGTGTAGGAAGTGGGAATCTGAGCCGAGTTATTTTTGAGGTCGCCGTTGGAAACAAAGTTGCCGGGGGGCCAAGAGAGAATAGAAGCATCGACTTCATCTTCTAGCTGTTTCGAGTCTGGAAGATAAGCGGTTTTTCCGTTAACGTTGATGTAAGAATGCTGACCTGAAGAAATTTTGGTAGGGTTCACATCTGTCTGACGAAATAGCGCGGCAGTGTTACTTGCCATCGCTAGTAGCGCTCCTAAATTAATATCGGTATTAATTGCACCTTCAAGAATGCGTCCGTTTTCTTGACTAATCGTTGCATGGCACAAAGCGCAAGTAATTCCAACCCTTGGTTTAGCGCGGTCGAGATGAGTCATCATTCCCAAGGGAAAAAGGGAACCTTTCTGTACGTCTAAACCTGTATTCAGGACTGTACCTGCTTTGAAAGTGCGATCGCCTACTGTCAGATCGCGATCGATAGGCACTTGTAGATTAGTAGTTCCTTTGCCTTTGAGAGCCAAAACTGCCTTGGTAATGCTACCAAGATTAATCGGGCCATCGAGAACGCCAACAACATCTGTAAACAGATATTCATTGCCGAAAGTTTGGGTATAAAAAGTCTTGCGACCTAGATCGATGAGTTCTTCTGTCACCTCAACTGCACCGTTGTCGGGGGAGAGTAATTCGCGCCCTTTCTCGGTATGTAGGAGTTTGTCTGATTCCTCTTTGCTAAAGGCATAACCGAGAACATCATAAGAACCAATACCTCTCGGTGGAGATTGGGTTAAAGGCGTATAGGTGCGATCGAGCTTTGGCGCTCCTCCTGGCAAGGTCAGTTCCAATTGATAGCCTAAAAAGCCAGAGAAAACTACTAAAGCAATGATGATAATTATTGTGCGTAATCGCATGATTTTCTCGCATTTTAACTAATTAACTAATGTAGAGAATCCTTTTTCATTGTCATACCCAAAAATTTAATTTGGGAATGGTTAGTTGCGACACTTAATCCTAAAAACCAACCATTCTATTTATCCTCTGTCTAAAGAAAGATGCTTCCCTATCAAAATTTGCTCAAAACCTTATAATTGTATGATGAAATTAATTGAATATAACTGTCATTTTTTAGTCATATTTTAGAAATAATATAGACAGAATGCTTAATCGATCGAAGTATTGTTTTGCAAGAGGATAGGCTTGTAAATCTGCGTAGAGTTTTGTTCATTGTTCGCTGCATCCAACAAAAGATATATTTTTCAAAATCACTGCTATTATTTATTGCGCCTTGCTTTCTTTCCCTCAAAAAGACGAAAATATTTCTAACAAAAAATAAAATAATATAAATTTATTATTCAACCCTTTATTCGAGGAAATCCAGTGACACAATTGAAGCAGTTTTCTCCAAGCAAATTAATAGGGGCTGGAAGATCGGGAAAAGTATTTTTAGTAGAAAAACAGCAAGGTTTGCTTGCTAGAAAAATCTTTTATAAAGACAAGCTTGCTAGCTTAATTCATTACTTTTTCTTTGGCGCTCCCAATGCCTATATTTGGAATGAAAACGCAATTTATTGTGCATTTTATCGCCGCAAGATTCTGAGTGCATTAGTTCAATTTTGGTTTGGCGATCGCTTGAAAGTTGCGGACGCGATCGCAATAGAATGGAATGAAGAATTTAAGGCTTATCAATTCGATACAGAATTTATTCAAGGCAAACACGTTGCTTTACGCCAACCATGTAACCGAGAACGAAATAGCGAATTATCTGTCTTAGTTCGGGAAATTATGCTCCCCTTACAGAAAAGATTGCTTGAGGCAGGTTTAGATGGTTTAATTTGGCAAGCTGGCAAAGGAGTGCCGAATGCTTTAAATAATTTTTTGTTGGTCAACGATACGCCAGGACAATATCGTTTTGTTTGGATAGATTTAGAATCGGGCGTACCCGCTTTATTTCCCTTAAATCCCTTCACATTGTTTTCATTTTATTTACCCAAATCGTTCAAATATAAACGAGCGTTGTTTGATGATATAAATCCGATTCGATTGAGACGTTACGTTAATCATCATAAAGTCAAGTTAAAAGAATGTTTGGGGAGCCAACAATATAACGAACTTTTAGAAGATATCTCTCAATTGGAGGATCGTCAAGAAAAATGGAAATTAATGAGACGGAGCGATCGCAGTATTCAATATCATTTCAAAAAAGGAGAAATCGACGAACAACAAGCTAATTGGTATGCCGAACATACCTTGTTTTGGCACGGAATAGAATTGCTTGGAGTTTTGGTTAAGCTAGCGCAAAAGCTAGTTATTGAACTACCCGTCTGGCTTGTCAAGAAACTTTTATCAATTCCGTATTTACACAATTTAAAACAATTTTGGAAATTTATTTCATCTCAACGTTATCGATTAAGCTTGGCTAGAAACTATGTATTAGAAAACATCAATCGTTGGCAAGACAGGAAGCATTTAAAACAAGAAGAGACAAATAATTTGCTTCAGCATTTAGAACGCGAGAGCAGTAGCGACTACCTAAATGATTTTGGGGTACATTTAGGAATTAAAATGTTTTTTATGGTTATTGAACTTGTTTTTGTGCCACTACTCTACCTAGTTAGTTTCATTGATGAGTTTATTGTTGTTACTTGGCTAATTGCTGGAGGGCCAATTTACCGAACAGTTTATACATTATGGAGAATGTTGCAAAACGCGAGCAATAGAAAAGAAATTCCTTGGATTGCCTTTTTAGTGGGATTTATTCCTACTTTTGGCGTTTTGGCTTATCCTTGTCAAATTATTTTTTCGGCTCAAGGAAAAAAGAAAAAAATTGCCAAATTTATTGTCTATGATTTCTTTAGTAAAATTGGGGCAAAAATTCCGATTTGGGGTGGAGAAGATACCCAGACAGAACATTTTTTTAATCGATTTGCCGACAAGCTCGTTTACCGTCGAGGAAATCAACTCGTTCGCTAACGTCGCAGTTGGTTAATAATGAGTCCTACTAAACCAATAATTATCGCGATCGCGAGTAATAACATCACATTAAATTGAATTCCAAAACCGCGATCGGTATTGCTCCAGCGTAGGAGCCAAACACATCGCTGCCAATCGCAAACGAAGGAACTTGCAGCAGCAAAAAGAGGGCGGGTAGCCCAATATAAACCGACAGAAGCAATAAAAACGCGCCCAGGCTTAAGCGCAGGAATTTTGTCAAACTTGAAAACATCTTGTTCTTGGTGAATAACTATTAGGATGTGAAGCTAAGTTTTTGTAAATAGGTTTTGAGTTTGTCGATCTCAGTCGATTGGCTGCGATAGCCGATATACCCATCTGGACGAATCAAATACAAACATTGCCCAGTAGCGCCATAGTGCTGATGACATTGGGCTTGAGGATCGAGCAATATCGAGCGAGGCGAACTATTCAAAGCGATCGCATTCCTGAAACGCTCGGTGGGAAACACAACATACACGATAAATTCGTCAGGAAATGTATTAGCAAATGCCTGAGCTATTTGACTCAAATTCTGATAAGTTTCAGACTTTGTTGCCGTGCCTGCAAACAACAGTAAGGTATGTTTTAAGCGATCGGACAAAACCTGAAACAATCGTCTTGTGCCGTCTGCGGTGCGAATATTGACATCAGGAGCGCGATCGCCAGCTTTAGGAGCATTCCTGAACATCGCTTGAAATAGCGATGCATATGACTTTGGTCGTTAAATCCCACGCGGCAAGCAACGTCTGCGATCGTTAATTTTCCTTGCAACAACAATTCCTTAGCACGTTCTATGCGGCAGCGAATGACAAACTGATGCGGACTCATATGAGTAGACAAATGCCAAAACTTATTCCTCAATTTGAAGACCTCATGGAAAACTTAGGCGTTCCAGGAATCGCCGCGATCGTTCTTCTTCCCGTTATTGTCCCAGTCGCGGGCAAGATAGGCAAACCTATCGCTAAAGCGGCTGTTAAAGGTGGCATCGTCCTTTATGAAAAAGGTAAAGGCGTAGTGACAGAAGTCGGCGAAACGCTAGAAGATCTTATTGCCGAAGCTAAGGCAGAACTGGCTGAAGATCGAGAACAAGAACTCGAAGCGGCAACTGAAACTGCTACCCCAGCAGAAGGCTAGTCAGTCTTATATACGCCAAATAGCAATAGTTTTGTCCGAACTGCCGCTGACTAAGGTGCGACCGTCGGCACTAATTGCGACAGAATTAATGCTGCCAGAATGTTCCTTCAAAGTGTGCCATAATTCGCCTCGCCTTAAATGCCACACCGCTATCGTGCAATCGTTGCTGCCGCTAATTAAAAATTTTCCATCGGGACTAATGGTAAGGGACTCGATCGATTCTGAATGTCCTGTCAAGGTAGCGTGTAATTTTCCAGTTTTTAAATGCCAGATGGTAATCTTAGTATCGGCACTGCCCGCGATCGCTAATTCTCCATCGGGACTAATCGCGATCGCATTGATGGCATCGGTATGTCCTTTGAGAGTACGCAGCAGATCGCCCGTGCGAGGATTCCACAGCTTGATTTTCCCGTCGCTGCCGCCGCTAACTAACCATTGACCGTTGGGACTAATCGTTGCCGCATTCACCGCGCAAGGATGCCACAAAGTACAAAGGCGATCGCCTGTATGTAAGTTCCAAAGTTTAATTTTATTGCTGCCGCTAACGAGAATTCTTGCCTCGGAATCGATCGCGACAAATCTAACCGAACGTTTATGTCCTAAATGAGAATGAAGGAGTTTCCCGCTTTTGAGATTCCACACCTTGACATTGCTTTTCGGACAGCGAACGCTGCTACTGGCAAGAAACTGTCCGTCGGGACTGATGGCGATGGACGAGACATCTTCTGAATGTCCTGCGATAGTACGAATTAGTTTGCCAGTCCGCAAGTTCCAAAGATTAATCGTTTTGTTCGAGCAACTACTCGCCAGGGTTTCTCCATCGGGCGCGATCGCTACTGAGGAAATTTTACCTGCTTGTTCTGTTAGCCTATAAACTAGGGATATTTGTCTGGCATCGCTAGGTTCTTGAGGAGTTGCAACAATTCCTATAGAAGCAGGGATTGACGGCAATTCTGCTATCAGTGCTTCGACGCGATCGCATCCTTGAAGATCTCCGAGTTGCCTAAAACAATTTTTGAGCTTTTCGAGATATTCTCGATCCGCTACCGTTAATGCTGGTTTCATCGCTTCTAAGGGGTTGGCATTTGAAGATAGAGATATTTGACGCAAATGCAACCATGATTGCAGCGAATGATGTATTTGTTCTGTCGCCCACGATTTTTCAGGCAAATGAGTTAAACTGCTAGCCAGTTGCAAGGATAATTCGGGAACCCAGTATCGTCTTTCGTTGGCAAGTGTCTGATAGACTTGTCGATAACCGCTAGCGATCGCGCCGATTAATTGCGAATCCGTTAGCTGTTGAGTTAAATTCGGCAATAAAGTAGGTAATAAAGGCCCAACGTCGCGATCGATTAAGTGATAAATATCTGCAATCCAGCCAGTCACTAAACAGCAGCAAGTACTCAAAAACTGAATCAAATTTTCGCTATCTTCTGCATCGATCTGGTAATTCAAAGCTAGCTGTTCGATATCGATCCCTTGCGCTTGCCATTTTTCTTCTTTTTCTAAAAGCGCTAAATTAATCGCATTATTCCCTCCCACTTGACTGACTTCGTGCGAACTTTCTCCTAAAGCCAATAATTTATCTCGCGTTTCTTTCCATTTTAGAGCGCGTTTTTTTGCCGATTCGGATAGGATTTGTCGATAAGGAAATCGAGCCAGCGTTTGATAGTAATAATTGGCTTGTCCCAATCCCCAATAAGCAATGCGAAAACTCAAATAATTCCCTTCAATTTGCAGGGCTATAATTAAAGTTGGTTGAGATTTTAACCAGCTAAACAGCGTTTTAATACTAGATTCGCTGAAAATTTGTCGTTCGTCCCACGCTCCAGCCAAAAATTCAGTCGGTCTATTAAGGTCGTGCAAAGAATAATTTTTATTTAGAAAGATTCGTAATTCTTCTGCAATTTTTAACTCAACATCTGCATCGCTGGATAGTTGAGGTGGAACGAGAAAGACTTTCAATGGAATGGCGCTCGAATCGAAATGAGATTCTAAAATTTGTGAAGGATAGAGTTTTAATGCCCAGCGATCTAAAATTTTAGAAACTTCGGGTAATTTAAGCGTAGTATCTCGCCAATCTGCTGCAATTTTTAATTGAGTTTCTCTGTGAAGTTGTGCCGATCGCTCTTGTAGTAATTTATCTTGTTCGATGCTTGCTTCTTTACGATTGTCTTGAAAAAGATCTTTGTAGCTTTCAATGAGATCGCAAGCACTAGCGATCGCTTCTGCTTTTTCTGGCAAAGAACTTTTTTGAACGAGAGTTACTATTATAGGCGCGCATTCAATTAAACACTGAACGAGTAACTTTAACCCTTGCTCGATCGCATTCATTTTCATAAAATAAACAAGATGGAAATTAATATCTTGCGTTTGGAAATCTCGTTAGTTACTGTATTTACAAAACTATACTATTAGTTGCCCTCCATTATCTTTAACCTATCTTTAATAAGATATTAGCGATCGCTTAACCTGTCTCGCCAACAAAAAAATGAAAGTAGTGTTGTCAGATATAGCTTCTCAACCCATCGAGATTGACATCATTAGCAATACGCCAGGTCGTTTGCGTTTGAGAATTGCCCGCGAGCATCGTCAACGCAAAGTCACGAACAAAATTGCTATTGCACTAAAAACCTGGGTTGCCCAAATCGATCGCGTGCGTATTAATACTAACAACAGAAGCCTTACATTTTACTACCCGCCTCAAAGCGTTGATTTCGCCGAGGTATTTTCTAGGCTAAAAGCCTTTGGGGTTATTGTTGAAGATATCCCAGAAACCGTTTCGCAAACTTCTTTCGCTACAAAGAGATTAAAAGGCGCGATCGATAGTATAGATCGGCAAGTTCAACGAATAACAAACCATGCGATCGATTTACAACGTCTCGTCTCTTTACTGTTAAGTTTGCTTATTTTTCGACAACTATTTACGAAAACCGCTCGCTTTAAAAGTTTATCTTGGTTTTTCTTAGGCTGGTTGATTTTGAGTAGTTTAATCGAACAAAAAAATTTCTCGCCAACCCCGCGAGCTAAGAAAATGTCTAAAATGTAAAAAATCTTTTATTGCGATCGCCTATCAATCTAATTCGCAGTTCGATAATTCAATTACGAATTACGAATTACGAATTACGAATTATGCGATTGTGGATCGCTGGTGTAGTGTAATTTGATAAAGCTATCAAACGCATACCAAGCTAAAACGTACCAAGGAATTAGCTCTAAATTCCAGCCTTGAACTCTTAATTGTCGCAGCGCTAGTGCAGCAAAACCTAAAGGAACGATTAATCGTAAGTCAATTGCGCCATCAGTAGCCTTTCCAACTCGATAGTTGAGATCGGTAACGGCATCGGTTACGCTTGTTGCCATTGCCGATCTTCCTAATGCAACCTCCTCAAAAACAATGCCGAGATCGCGCAAAATAGCGTGAATATCTTGCGAATTGAGGTGTTCTTTGGCGTAGCGAACGGTAATACTACCTCCGGCAACATTACTGCGCACTTGATAGATAGCTAAATGCTCTTTGAGAGTATTGGTAATTTTCTGCATTCGATCGCGATGGCGGTGTTTGGGAGCAAAGCGAATGCGAATTCTTCCTGGCGTATGACTGATTACCTTCGCAGGAATCTTCAAAGCTTGTTTTTGTACCCCATTAAGGGAATGAGTATTTGAGTTAGTCGTTTGTGCGATAGTCACGATAATTCGTAATTGTAATTAGAACTGTCTAAACGCGAGCAAGATGCTCGCACTCTTAATAAAATTTCAATGCAAACAAAATCCGTATAATTAATAATTTTGGCAAAATAAGAGGTTATTACACTTGACGCGCCAATAGAGTGCGTTATCTATTAACGCACCCTACAAATTCTAGGATTAGCTAGCTTCTTCGGAAGGAGAAATAGAAGCCATCTCTTCTTGAGAGCGACTTTCATCTAATTCTGCCTTAGCTTCTGCTACGAGGTCTTCAAAAAGCTCGCCAGTTTCTGCAACAATAGCTTTGCCCTTTTCGTAAACGATGATGCCGCCTTTTATAGCCGCTTTGGTGACTGGTTTGAGTGCTGGAATCACGAAAGGAGCAGCAACGATCGCGCCAATCCCCGCAATAATCCCAGGCGTGCCTAAGTCTTCCAATAAGTTTTCAAATTTAAAAGCCATGATGAACCTCCTAATTTTGGTCAACTAAATGTAAACTTTATTTATCGATCGCGATCGCCATTGAGAAGCGGACGCAGACCGTTCGCTCCAGCAACAACGCTAGAACCGTTGTTAATCGTGGTAGCAACCATTGGATTTAAGCCCACTGTCGCCGCCAGGACAAAGCCGAACAGATTGGGAATGGCGACAATCCCCGTATTCTGATGAATAATTTGTTGGGCTTGGCGAGCGATCGCGATCGCCTCGATTAAACCGTGTAAATCGTCATTCATCAACACCACATCTGCTGTTTCTCTGGCAATATCCGAACCATTGCGGAAGGAAACCGAGACATCGGCATAAGCTAAAGCCGCAGAGTCATTGATGCCATCTCCGACAAAAGCAACGATCTTCCCTTGCTGTTGCAGTTGCTGAACCACCTGGGCTTTTGTTTCTGGAAACGCCTCGGCATGAACCTGCGTCGCCGGAATCTGCAATTGGGTGGCTATTAGATGCGCTCGTTGCTGTTGATCTCCCGTAAGCATATGAATTTCGCTGCCCTGGTTTGCGAGATCGGTTACTATCTGCCGACTTTCGGGGCGCAGGGGATCTAAATATTGTAGTACCCCTTGCAGTTGTCCGTCACTGGCGATATAAATTGTTGCCGCCTCCTTGTATTCTAGCTCTGGAAGATTTTCTAAGCTAACACCTTTGTGGACGAGAAAGCGCTTGCTTCCCACTAAAACAGTTTCTCCTTCAATTGTCGCTTCTATGCCAAGACCGACATGAAAATGCCACTCGTCGCGCCGCCCGATTTTAACTCCTTGGGCGAAGGCATAACGGGCAATCGCTTCTGCGACTGGATGGGTAATCCGTTGTTCGGCAGTGGCAGCCAGTCTGAGGATGTCTGAAGGCGCTTTCTCTCCTGCACTCTGGATGCTGACAATAGTTACTTCCCCTTGGGTGAGCGTCCCCGTCTTATCAAAGACGATGGTATCGATCGCGGCTAATTGTTCTAAAGCACGACCGCTACGAATGAGAATGCCTCGCCGCGCCGCGTGGTTGAGGGCTGCTAGCACGGTGGTGGGAACAGACACCCGTATGCCAGTAGCGAAGTCTAGGGTCAATACCGAGGCTGCCCGTGCGGGGTTGCGAGTGAGAGCATAGACGAGTCCGCCTAGAAGAATTGTTGGCACGACGGCGCGATCGGCTATTTTAGACGCATAGTTTTCGATGCGGGTGTCGTGAATGGGCGCTTCTTGAATAAGCTGCACGGTACGTCCGGCGCGGGTATCCCCTCCCTTGCTTTCGGTTTTTAGGTAAATGCACCCTTCTCGCACCAGCGTTGACGCATAAACTGCCTCTCCTTGCGATCGCACCACTGGCATCGACTCTCCAGTGAGTTTTTGCTCGTCGATTAGCGCTCTACCGCTGATAATTCGACCGTCAACGGGAATTTGTTCGCCGGGATAGATGACAACAATATCTCCTATCTCGACTTCTTCTAAGGGAATTTCTTGTTTTTGTCCGTCGCGTTCCACCCAAACGACTTGAGAAAAGGAACCGAGTAAATCTTGGGTGCTGTTTTGCGTCGAACGGGCTGTTTTGTTGCGGATGGATTCTCCTAGTTGAATCAAGACCACCATACTAGATGCAGTCAGGAAATGCCCTTGCAGGGTAGTAATCGCGATCGCACTCATGTCTAGGAAATCGACATTAAGGCGACTTTCGGCTCTAATTCCTTCAAAAGCGCGACGCAAAACGGGCAACGCCGCGATCGCCAGGGTGCCTCGAATCAAGATGGGTGCAATGGGCAGTCCCCACCAACCCCCCAGCACCGACAGCACTGTCGCAACAGTTGGCAACCTCAATCCCGACCAAAAACTTACATCTGCCTGGGATTGCTTTTGGTTGACCGCAGGATGAACCAGCAAGGTAGGTTCGTTAGCTGCTTGGATGAGACGAATTAAATCGGTTTGAATCTGTACTTGCGATTCCCCCTTGACATACCAGATCGTTAGGGTTTTGGAAGCATAATTGACCCGAACGCGATTGAATCTGCGATCGCTTCCGATTAATGTCAGCAATCGTTCTCCGTAAGCGGGATTGTTGTGTAACTGCCCAATGCGAAAACGAATTCTGCTGTTAACGGCATGAACGATTTGATAAGTAACAGGTTGTACTTTATGTGGTTTGTGACCGTTGTTTTTGCCGATGGAAGCTCGATTTGCATAGCGCCTTTGGACGAGCGAATCCGAGCGTTCTACCAGTTGTACCATTCCCACCCCCTTTTGGCGTGTAAAAAACAATAGAACTCTTAAGAGAAATCAAAACTTTAGATGTCAGATCGATTCCGTTAATCTTGGATTTGTTTAGCAGCGCGAGCGAGACGCTCGCAGATCCCGATAGGCGAGCAAAATGCTCGCACTACGCATCATCCCAATACAAACGGATTGCGATCGCAAATTAAATTGCTATTTAGATTAGAAATTGCTTAATTTGCAAATTGGACATCAGATTGAGCATCACTGTTAAACTAGAAGCGCGAAAGCTAGACCAGTTAAAGAGACTTCGACTTGAGTCGTTAATGCTTGCGTTGGCTTCATTCTTTCTTTGAGGTGCTTGCGATCGCGCAATCTCTTTCTTGGTTTTTGCTGGTGCTTTTTCTGATGAAACCTCTGCTTTTGAAGTCTCTTCGGGAATTTCTTCAGGTAAGGCGATGTCGTTTATTTCTGTTGCAGTTTCCCGTACTGGTGGGGTTTCTTCTCTTAAGGCTACAGTTTCGTTTGTTTCTGTTGCAGTTTCCTGTACTGGTGGGGTTTCCGGTACTACTGCGATCGCCTCTTCCCGCTCGTTGTCGCTGTTAATCTCTTCTGTTTTTTGTGCCGTTTCTAATAACGTTTCTAGGCGAGACAGCATTGCCGCGCCGTCAATTTGCTTGTCGTGGACGATAATTACAGAACCACTACCGAGATTAATGCGAATCTCTTCAATTTCTTGGGTCGATGAGGCTAAACGTTGCAAGCGCTTGGCATAATCGGGTTCGTGCGTCACTTTTGGAACAATTAAGCGAATTCTGCCACGAACTTGATGAGCGACTCGATAGAGGGAGTTTTTAGTAGGAGTCTCGCGATTGCTTTTCTCGACTTCTCGATGGGGTTTAGATTTACTCTGCGTTTCTGTTGTACTGCTTTCTGATGTCTGCGACAAACTAGATTTTAATGGCTCTAGCAGAAAATGCAGTATTTCTGTACTGACAAAATACGCCCCGATTGCCCGCCAGCCAGTGAATCCTAGCATCCTAGTGGTGACAATCCCCCCCAAAGCTGGCAATAGAGATACGAGTCTCTTAGAGGTTTTTTCGAGCGTTCTTGCTTGAGAATCAGTCGATTTTTCGGGTTGACGAACGCCAAACTGTTCGAGATCGGACAATAGTTGCTTTTCCTCCAAGCTACTTGGATCGAAAACAACAAGGAGACTGCCCGTTTCCAGGTTAACGCGCACTTCTCTTATCCCGTCAAGCTCTCTAGTTTGCTGCGCTATCGTTTCGAGATCTGCTTTCGTGTCTGGATCTAATGCGCGGAATCTCAGGCGACCAGCTACGGCAGAAACAAGTTCTAGACCGCGATGGCCTTTCCCAAAATTGGTCATTTCATACGTGGTTAAATAAAGGTTATGATTATCTTAAATCAATTTAACTAAAAAAACGCGCAATTTAAAAAAAAAATTGATGAAATCTTAACATTTATCCTAATAAATGTTTGTTTTTCTTACACGATTAAAAATCAAAAGCGCGACGATTATCTCAGCAAACATTCCAGCACGAGTTAGCCAATAGCAAATCCCATAAAACAATTAGGTTAAATTTAGGTTAAGTCTAAATTAAGTTTAGGTTAAATTCAGGTTAATTGTTTAGAAAAATTTTCTTAAACTAAATCATGATATGCACTCGTTTGATAAATTAACCTAAGTTGCTAGTTAGAAGTATTCGCTTTCTCGATCCCCCCTTTTACAGTGACTCCTGACCAGTTATTCAGTGACCAGTCTAGTTCTTGGTAACTGGTTACTGATGACTGATAACTGACAAAAGGGGGGAATTCATTCAAAGTCCCCCTTTTTAAGGGGAGCCAGCGCGGTCTTGGCGGTTTCCGTCGAGGAGCGACTGGCGTGGATTTAGGGGGATCTATAACTTAATTATTTGTAACTAGCAACTTGCGTTAAATTAATTAACAAATTTTTCTCTCATCGCTAAAATAAATTTGGATTTACAACTTACGAACGGTCGGGTTAGCGAGCTAACTAACTATACTTTTATCTACTTGTCTGCTTGTGCAGGAGATTTAACGATATCTAATATCAATTCAGATTTAGCACAAGTCTCTAATGAATTATTATTTTAAATATTATTTAACTGGGAGAAAATCGTTCTGTGATTAAAACTATTCATAAGGTTAAAGGAAGAGTCAGGTATAAAATTCGAGAACTTTATCGTTCAACTTTTTTAAAAACGTACCTTGAAGAAACTCTAACGATGCAACCAGAAATTCGTTCTGTTTCTGCTAATATTTTAACCAGTAATGTCCTAATAATTTTTAAGGAAAGAAAAATCTATCCTAAAATCGACTTGCTGCTCGAACAAACTGTATCAGATTATAAACAAAATTATTACCAATCTTTACTGAAAGCTGACGCGATTACCAAAAGGCAAAAACAGGAAAAATTTAAAACTAAAACATTAGCGATCGCTGATGTTAAAGCGCCAAAAATAGAAAACTGGCATCTTCAAGAAGCTAGTTCGGTTTTAGATGTATTGAACACTTCACAAACATCGGGATTGTCTAGCGAATTAGCAGTAGAAAATTTAAGTAAATATGGCCCGAATCTTTTATGCGAAACAGAAACGCGATCGGACTTAAGTATTTTAATCGACCAATTTAAATCTTTACCCGTTGCTTTACTAGGAATCGCTGCTGGCGTTTCCATTGTTACTGGCGGACTAATCGATGCACTGGTAATTGTGGGCGTGATTGGGCTAAATGCTACGATTGGATATACCACAGAAAGCCAGTCCGAAAGAATTATTCACTCGCTCAAAAGTCGCGAACAAACATCGACGTTGGCGATTAGAGACGGCATAAAGAGAGAAATTCCTACACAAGAGGTTGTTGTAGGCGATCTTTTAGTCCTTAAAGTCGGCGACTATGTAGCAGCGGATGCGCGATTGATTGAGGCAGAAAATTTGAGCGTTGATGAGTCTGCCCTTACTGGCGAGAGTATACCCGTCACTAAAACCACAAAATCAATCGACGAAGAGGATGTTCCCTTAGCAGACCGCACCAATATGGTATACAAAGGAACATTAGTCGTTGGCGGTCAAGGCATCGCGGTGGTGGTGGGGACGGGCAAGTATACAGAAATGGGCAAGATCCAACAACTTGTAGGCGAGGCAGATGCAACAGAAACTCCCCTGGCAAGACAACTCGACGAAGTTGGTTCTCAACTGGTTGCCCTCAGCATAGTCATTTGTGGAGGTGTCTTTGGCATTGGTTTACTGCGAGGATACGGGTTACTACAAATGCTGCAATCCTCCATATCTCTCGCGGTTGCTGCCGTTCCTGAAGGGTTGCCCACCATCGCTACTACAACCCTAGCACTGGGCATCCAAGATATGAGAAAACATAAGGTTCTCGTCCGCAGTCTTAGTGCAGTGGAGGCATTGGGTTCGGTACAGACGATTTGCATGGATAAAACCGGAACCATCACCGAAAACCGAATGTCAGTGGTGGAAATTCAGGCAGATAGTCGATACATACAAATGTCCGATGGCGAATTTATTGCAGGGGAAGAGAAGATTAATCCCTATTTGTATCCAGAATTGTTGAGGCTGATTCATGTCTCGGTTTTGTGCAATGAAAGCGAAGTGAGGTTGCACAAAGATGGCGAATATGCCGTCACAGGTTCGGCCACAGAGAATGCTTTGATTTATATGGGCATTAGTGCTGGGGTGAATGTTATCGAACTCAGAGAAAAATATTTCCTGCTGCAAACCAACCCGCGCTCGGAAACTCGCAATAGAATGAGTACAGTGCATCGCGATCGCGACGGACATCTATTTGTCGCCCTCAAAGGCAGTCCGGCGGAAGTGGTACGAATCTGCACAGGTTGTCTGAAAAACGGGCAGGTCGTGCCTTTAACCGATGAAGATAGACAGGATCTCGAACTCGAAAACGATCGCATGGCAGGAAAAGCCCTCAGAGTCCTGGGAATTGCTTATTGCCATATCGAAGACAACGAAAACGATTGTGAATCGAATCTAACTTGGTTGGGTCTTGTGGGCATGGCAGATCCGATCAGAAAGGGAGTCAAAGCGTTGATGGGCGACTTTCATGAGGCTGGGATCGATACAGTCATGATTACTGGGGATCAAAGTCCAACTGCCTACGCGATCGCCAAAGAATTAAAGCTGACCGCCAGAGAACAGCTAGAAATTCTCGATTCATCCAACCTCAACAATCTCTCTCCCGAAGCCCTAACCGCGCTGTGTGATAAAGTCGATGTCTTTGCCCGCATCAGTCCCAGCAACAAACTGCAAATCGTCCAAGCCTTGCAAGGAGCCGGAAAAGTAGTAGCCATGACGGGCGACGGCATCAACGATGCTCCTGCACTCAAAGCCGCTCAAGTCGGCGTAGCAATGGGCAAAGGTGGAACCGATGTGGCGCGAGAAGTGGCAGATATCATCCTAGAAGATGACAGGCTCGAAACGATGATTATTGCTGTCAGTCGCGGACGAACTATTTACAATAACATCAGAAAATCGGTACATTTTCTGCTCGCCACGAACTTAAGCGAAATTATGGTGATGACCACTGCCACCGCAGTTGGTTTGGGCGAACCTTTAAATGCAATACAATTGCTGTGGCTCAATTTAGTCACTGATATTTTCCCCGGTTTGTCCCTTGCCTTGGAACCGCCAGAACCCGATGTTTTGAGCCAACCACCGCGCAACCCTAACGATCCGATTGTTAAGAATTCCGACTTTGGCAGAATTGTTTTTGAGTCAGGATTGTTGACTGTTGGTACTTTAGCTGCTTATGGATATGGCATTTCTAAATACGGTATCGGCCCGCAGGCAAGTACGATGGCATTTCTGAGTCTCACTTCAGCACAACTGTTACATACGATTGGTTGCCGTTCTGAAGTACACAGCATTTTTAGTCGAGAAAAACTGCCTAATAATCCTTACTTAACTGCTGCTATTGTAGGCTCTTTTGGCGTGCAATTCCTTGCGATCGCGATTCCCCAACTCAGGAGTATTTTGAAGATTGCGCCTATCGATCTTATTGATGGCGCTGTCATTGGCAGTAGTGCCTTACTACCTTTATTAATCAATGAAAGCACAAAACGCGATCGCGCCTTTGAAAGCGATAAAGATAAAGAATAGTAGGTTGAGGCGCGAAACTCAACAATAATAAAAATTTTATGGGTTTCGCGATCGCTCTATCCATCCTACAAATAATCTCATCGTTATTAACCCAAAGAATGTGCCAGATTAACTTAAAGAATACGCGAGCAAGATGCTCGCACTACTGCACAAATGAATTTAACCTCAACGCGCCGCTACCAATAAGCAAAAAAGGTGAAAGACTATGAAAAAAGATTTTATGTTCACATCCGAGTCCGTCACAGAAGGACATCCCGATAAACTTTGCGACCAGATTAGCGATGCGATTGTAGACCGTTTTCTTCAGCAAGATCCTTTTGCAAGAGTCGTGACAGAATGTGCTGTCGCTACAGGCATTGTCTTTATTGCTGCCAGATTTGAACCTAACGCCAATGTCGATTTTCCTAACGTCGCCAGACAGGTAATCGAAGAGATCGGCTACGAACAAAAACAATTTAATGCTAAAACCTGTAGTATTTTAACCAGCCTCAAAGAATTATCTCAAGATAAAGATAGATGGTTTGACGAACAAAATCTTTGTGACGAACAAATCGAGCAAATTCCTGTCAGAAACCAAGCGACTGTATTCGGTTTTGCCTGCAATCAAACCCCCGTACTGATGCCGTTACCAATCTGGTTGGCGCACAAACTAGCAAGGCGACTGAGCGAGGTAAGAAAACAAGACATCCTTTCCTATCTTACCCCCGACGGCAATACTCAAGTTGGCGTAGAATTTAGAAATCGCAAACCCTATAGGATTCACAGCATTACGGTCATTGCCAGTCAAAACAAAGCCTCAAAACCCGATTTAGAACAACTCCAGCAAGATATTCGCAAAACAGTGATTCAACCCGTTTTTGAAGATGAAGCGATTAAACCCGATGAAGGGACAAGGATCTTTATCAATCCTGACGGGGCATTTGTTAAAGGAGGGCCGGCGGTTCATTCGGGGTTGACGGGCAGAAAAAACGCGATCGATACCTATGGCGAGTACGCACACCATAGCGGTTCGGCTCTCAGCGGCAAAGATCCAATTAGAATAGATAGAATAGGGGCTTATGCTGCCCGTTATGCGGCTAAAAATCTCGTGGCAGCGAATCTAGCTGATGAATGCGAAGTGCAGCTTAGTTATTCGATCGGACTGGCAAGACCTGTCAGCATTCAGGTGGAAACCTTTGGAACTGGGAAAATTTCTGATGAAGAAATTACCATCCTGCTTGAGAAACATTTTGATTTTCGTTTGGCAGGCATCGTTAAGCAGTTCAATTTAAGATATTTACCCGCACTCAATAAAGGCGTATTTTATCGAAAACTAGCTACCTACGGTCATGTTGGTCGAGTGGATCTCGAACTGCCTTGGGAGCAAACCGATAAAGTGGCTTTATTTTAGGGACTTCCAGAAAATAAATCTGCAAGATATTTGTTTTTGGCTGACTGGTCAGAGCTAATTTGAACATTGCCTTAATTGGCTCTTTCCCACAAACGTTGAATTTCTGCGATCGCGGTGGCTGATACACCGAACGTTTAATTAAACTAAATAGCGTCTCAGTTGCTGGATTATTTAAATTAATATTGTTGAGATTGCCCGATCGCGATTGCGCCCACAATTCTAGCGTCATTTGACCGCTATTAGAGCGGGTGGGGTCGGTGGTGACAAAATCAAAACTCCCCCAGTCGCTTTTCCCGCCAATTTTCGACCAATTGCCTCCCTGCATTGCTTCTTCTAACCGTTTCCAAATTTATGCGTCAAACTGAAAAGCCAAATACGTCTCTACAAGCAAGGAAAGCTAATCCTTGTCAAACGGCAACTGCGCAAATAAAACATTTTTACTTTTGATAACCAGCTAACTCTAAGAGTGACAAAGTTGGGACATTTTTGTAAGAAAGGCGCGATCGCTGTTTTGATTTTCTGTGCGATGAGAATTGTTATCCAAAAAATTCTGTACATTAAACAGTTGGGCTGCTTGCCTGCAACACCGCACCCCTCATATACTTTTTCCATGAATTATGAAAATTGTTTTTGACTTTTCTCATGCATATTATTCTTGGCGGCAACGGTCATGTTGGTTCCGCTTTAGCACAGACGCTATTATCGCAAGGCGAGCCAGTAACCATTGTCTCGCGAAGTTCTTCGTCTATTCTTAAATGGCAAAAGCGCGGCGCACGGGTTGAGGTTGTAGACGTGCATGATACCATAGAACTACGCCGCACTTTTGCAAAAGGTAAACGTCTTTTCCTGCTTAACCCACCCGCCGATCCTGCGACAGATATAGATATCGAAGAAAGAAAAAGCTTGGCATTCATCTTAGAAGCTATAAAAGACTCTGGCTTAGAGAAAATAGTTGCCGAATCCACTTATGGAGCGCAACCCGGTCATCGAATTGGCGATTTAGGAGTTCTTTACGAAATGGAGCAGCAATTAGCTGCCCAGTCCATACCATTTAGTATCATCCGCGCTGCCTACTATATGAGTAATTGGGACTTTTCCCTACAAACAGCTAAACAGGATGGCGCGATCGATACTTTCTTTCCAACCAATTTTGTCTTGCCTATGGTAGCCCCGCGCGATATTGGTCAATTGGCGGCGCGTTTGATGACAGAGCCAGTAGAGAGTACAGGATTGCACTACATCGAAGGGCCAGAAAGATATTCTTCGCTCAATGTCGCACAAGCATTTGCCAAAGCTTTACAAAAACCAGTCAAGGCTGTGGAAACTCCGCGCGACCAGTGGATAAACACAATGCAGAATATGGGTTTCTCACACGAGGCAGCCATATCCTTCTCCAATATGACAACCATTGTCATTGAGGGAGAGTTGCCAGCACGCGATGTTGTTATACGAGGAACAATTTCATTAGAGAGTTACATTGCCGAATTAGTGCATTTTACTTCCTAAACAATTGCTCCATCGCTTCAGAATTCCTGTAACGCGATCGCGCAAAGACGCAAAGAAAACATTCCTTCAACAGCAAGGAAATTTAGCTAAGTACGAAGCGCGCGTCATTCTTGTCCGATTTGCGTAAATCCTGGTTCCAAAAAAGCTTAAATCGTTGCAGGCAATCCAATGACAACAAATTTCTCTTGAGCCATAATTTCAACCCCTCTTAGTCTGCGAGCGTCATTTCTTTCAACAGCTTGGTTCGAGCCGCAATTTACTAAGCTCGACTTTATCCATTTAAGCAGCATAAACGACTATGCAACGCTAGGATTTGGCTAACTCAAACTTGCATAAAAACTCATGATCCCTCTTCTGTTATATAAAGGTAGATAAAGAGTAGAAGAAAAAAATCAAGGAGTGAGAAATGGTAACTCCACCGAGAGAAGCGAAAAAGACGGTA
>JALOOL010000070.1 GCA_025454425.1 Hydrococcus sp. Prado102
CTGAGCTTGTTCGTATAGTTGACCGAGATTGCCCAGAGCAAAGCTAATGGCTCGTTCGTCTCCAAGGTTTTTAGCTTCTCGAACGGCTGTTACTAACAATCTAGCAATATCCTCTCGACCGGGCGTGAATCGCATGAGACTTTGGGCAAAATCGACTGTTGCATAAATAGCGACGCGACTGGGAGGTAAACGATCGATTTCGGACTGAATTTGCGGTAACAATGCCTGCACCGATTGAAATTGCTGGTTATCGAGCAAAAGGCTTAATTGCTGTAACTGTGCTTGTAGGCGTATGGTTGAGGATGGAGAAGCGATCGCGGCTTGTTGATAAAATTCTAAAGCTGTTGTTTCTTTTTGAGTACGGGCAGTATTCCCCAAAGCAAAAAGCGTCTGTGCGATCGCATCTTGAGATTCTACAGCTTTGGCAACGGTTAAACTTTGCTCTAATGCTTGTCGAGATGCTTTTAAATCGCCCAAGACTCGAAAAACATTGCCGAGACTGCGCAATCCTGACGCTTTGAGAGCAGAGTCGGGTTGGTCTTGGAGAGCTTGTTTGACCTCAATTAACGTTTTTTGAGCTTGACGATATAATCCTAAAGATTGTAAAGCTTGGGCTTGCTTGATGCGACTGCCAATTTCCCCAGCTTGGTTGCCGACTCTTGCATAAGTAGAAGCAGCTTGTTGCCAACTATCGAATGCTGCTTGCGCTTGTCCTCGCGACCATTGCAAGCGACCTTTAACTTCTAAACTTTGAGCGAGAATTTCTAAATTTTGGATTTTGGATTTTGGATTTTGGATTGAATTTTCTAATAAATCGAGACTTTGGGCGATCGCATCTTCTGCTTCGTTCCACTGTCCGAGTTGTTGATAAGCTAAGGAAAGATTGCTCAAGGTTATAGCAAGTCTTAGATCGTCTCCAGAGGATTTAAAAGTAGTTGCTGCCTGTTGCAAGCTCTTGACGGCTTCGGTATACCGTCCCGCTTCATAAAAAGTTTTACCTTGTTGTATTAAATTTTCTGTCGCGTCTGAGCTATTTGTTTGGTTGGTAACAAGATTAACAGCAAGCTGCGACCCAACTTGGTAACTAGAAGGGCGCACGCCATGGGTCGTGGCTGTGTCCGCCGTCGCACGGCGGACGGGGGCTTGAGTGCCGGACGCAGGTTCCAGCACCACCCCCTCGACTTTATATGCCCCGTCCCCTACTTGTAACTGGTAACTGGTTGCTGTTTTAAAATCGGTTGCTACAATTGGAGAGACAATAAAGCAGAGTAACGCAGTTATCAGCGCCAGTAAAAACCGAGTTATCCAACGTTTACTCAAACGAAACAATTTAGTCATGAACTTCAGGAACCTTGACAGGTATTAGAAGGAAGCCAAGGAATATGAGGCGTGACAGTCGGGGTTTGAGCGGTTAAGACGATTGTGCCATCGGAACCTACTACCCATCCCTGAGCCTCTATAATGCGATTTACTGCGGGATTTAGCAAATTACTCTGACTTTCGCGTTCGTCTGTTTGGAAATCCATTGTTTCCCCATCGACTTCTCTGGAATTTAGCAATCCACTCCTATTGTCTCCTTCATCTGCTCTTGGCGAATCCAAAGTCACCCAATCTACCTCAATCGCTTCGTTGCTGAGAACTTCGCTTGGAGTTGGAGGTAAGCCGCCTCGACCCGTTATCACAAATTCGTTCTGCGCTCGATTGGGACTTGGGGTACACGCTTGCACGACCTCAGTAGTAATTGTTTGGGTTGGTAAGTTGACTAAAGTGCGATTGGGATTAAGATCGGGAACATCGATCGCGACTACTCCTTGTGTGCCAAACTCAGAACTAGCGGTAATGTCGCTTAAAGGAGTCGGTCTTCTGCGAAACTGAGTGCCAAAGATCCCTTGAGCGGTTATATTAATATTTCCACCTTGACCTGCGATCGCATTAGCTGTAATATCGCTATTTTCGTTAGGAACGGCAATTAAGAATTGGGTATCGATATCGATATCGCCACCGGAAGCTGTCTCTAGGGCGTTTGTAGCGATCTGACTGCCACGACGCAAAAGTACGATCGGCGATCGTAACTTAATATTACCAAATTCTCCAGAGCGGGTATCGGTCGAGATCGTACCTTGATTATCTAGCTCTATAGATTGAGCTTCGATTTCAATGTTGCCTGCCGCTCCCGTACCTAATGGAAGAAAAGTAACAGCCGATATCCGACCTCTATCTCGAACAGCTAGCTGTCCTGTTTCAATCCGCACATCGCCAGCCCTTTTCTCCCCAAGCGTATCGGCGGATATATCGCTGGGAACATTACTAATTGGCGCGCTGCCAATCACTCGTACAAAATCCGAGGCTTTTACGTTTACCGTTCCACCTGGCCCGCCTCTTGTAAAAGTTGAGACGTTAGCGCCATCTAGAACAGTTAGTCTCTGCGTATTAATGTTTAAATTTCCAGCCGCCCCAATACCAAAACTCGAAGCAAATATGCCACTAGGAAACTTCCCATTAGCTGATTCTCCACTCGCTGTAACGTCTGAAGCATTTACAAAAACCGTTCCCCCTTGCCCGACACCAGCAGTAGCAGCGGATACTTGTGCCCCATCTGTGGCAGTTAATTGCCTCGTTTGAATGGTTATGTCTCCACCCTTTTTCGCACCCGTCGTGACGGATAAAATTCCAATAGGAAACAGAGCGTTTACTGGGGTTCTAATCAGTTGTACGGAGTCGGTTGCTTGTATGCCGATGTTGCCAGTATCCCCTCGTCCAATCGAGAAAGAACCTATTAAAGAATCCTCAACGGTCAATTTATCGGTTTTAAGACTTATATTTGCGCTTCTACCTCCCAAAAATGCTAACCTTTCAAGAACAAACGCGATCGCAATAATATTAGAATTTCTGCTGAAATTTAACTGCTGTGCCTCAATCGAGATGTTTCCGGCTTGACGATTTCCCAGTGTCGCTGCAAAAATCGCGCTACCATTTTGAAAGGTCACGCGATCGCCCCGTATTTGTACGTCGCTGCTACCCAAACCGCTGCTATTGAGCAAAGCCTGTCCAGATAAGTTAATATTCCCGAAACGAGATACGCCTTCATAACTCAATTTCAAGCCGTTAGTTGTTGGGGTAAGACTGACTGTGCCTCGGTCTGCAACACTACCTAACTCGATTCGTCCTCCCAGTGTTGTCAGAGTTGCCCCATTTAGCGTCACGTCTCCCCCCACAAGCGCCAAGGTTTTGCCAGGTCGCACTTGTAAGCCAAAATTACGAGTGAGGCTATTTACCAATTGCGTTATTCGTATTGTGCCTTCTCGTACAAATTCTTCTGTATCGAACGATTGGTTGCGAGTAAATGATTCGGCAAGCACTTCTCCTATCTCATTGAGCGTTTGACTCAAAATTCGATTGGGTTGTCCTTGTACGCTAATACTGCCCGGATTTGTCCCAAATTGCAAGCCAACGGGAACGTTTACCGTTAGTAAAGGAGCAGTTTGAGGGGCAGTTGCGCTGAATTGTGTGCCATCAGCGAAGTTTATACTACTCGCTGTCGTTGCTACAAACGAACCTTTTACATCTAGAACGGCATTTTGACCGAAAATAATCCCATTGGGATTCATCAAAAATAAATTCGCATTTCCCCTTACGCCTAACCCTCCAAGAATACTTGAAGGGTTAGTTCCCGTCACGCGACTGAGGATATTTTCGACCCCAGACGGATTGATAAAATAAGCGGCTCTACCTTCGCTAACATTAAATTCTCGAAAACTATGGAAGAGGTTAGCTCCTCGCTTTGCTCCGCCTCCAATTAGTTCGAGAGGCAAACCATCAGCGTTACGGATGACTTGAGAACTTTCAGACCCAAAGGTTTCATCCGCTTCAATATTACTCTGGGCACAAACATCATTTGCCCAAAAAGCGATCGCACTACCAATCGCTAGGTAAACAAGCTTGATTAAATTTCGTCTCTCTAATCGGGTCGGTCTACTCATGACAGGAGGTTTGACTTTGAAATCATGTTACTGACCTCTGCTAATGCGATCGCCCAGATTTTAGATTACTTTACAAATATGAAGTTTTTAAGACGATATGACTCGATTAAATTCTGGCACAATGAATTCAAAAAATCTCTGCGATCGGTCAAACTAGAGATAGAAAGTAAGGAGAGTTGCATGACACAACAAATCGAAGCACGCGATCTAATGCGTAGCGCCTACGAAAACCGCTACACTTGGGATAAGAATTTTCCTGGTTATACCGCCGAGATTACCTTCAAACGAGCGGATGAGGTGTTTGAGGGGAAAGTTCGCGTCAATCGCGATTTGAGTGCTGAAGTCTTTGACGTAGCAGACGAACAAGCACAAAAAGAAATTCACTCCCAATTATGGGAAACCGCTATCCATCGCATTCGCAGAAGCTTTGAAGAAACTCACGCTAAGAATAGTTTTAGCTACGGCGAAACCGATGAAACGGGTGCAGTAGAAATTTTGGTAGGTGGAAAATCAGACGGCGATCGCTATAAAATTCGCAATAACGAAGTTTGTCACGTCCATCGCCATATACACGGTGTCGTAGTTACCATCGATACTTTCAGCAGTCACCAAACAGGCGAAGGTTATCTTTCTCATCGCTACGATTCTATCTATCGCGATCCTAAAACAGGCGAACTCAAAGGCGGACGCAGCGAGTTTGAAGACAGTTATGAAAAAATTGGTCAATATTATATCTTAACTAGTCGAGTCATCACTACCGAAGAAAACGGTCAAAAAGTAAGTAGAGAATATGGCTTTTCTAACGTTAAATTGCTCGAACCTGCTGTAGTCTAAGTAGGTGATTGGGGATTGGGGATTGGTGAATGGGATTATACTCAGTGTTTTCCCGATCGCTAATCGCTAATCCCGTATACTGGAGTCCATCTTGCCAATCTTCGTTCAAGTCGTTGTTGTTGCGTTTGATTTACATGGTTTTTAAGAGCAATTCTTATATGAGGAAACTGCATTAATTGTTTCCTCCATTCCTGTTTTCCCTTTCCCAAAACTATCATAAAAAATACCCCACAAAGCAATTCTGTAGGGTACTTTTTTGCGGTTATTGAAAAAGCGATCGACTATTGTACGACAACTTTGCCGACCATTCCCGCACCTCGATGAGGTTCGCAATAATAGGAATACTCGCCAGGTTCGCTAAAAGTCGTCTCATAAGATTCTCCAGGAGAGAAAACCAAATTCTTATGAGACATCTTAGTTGCTACCGCTGAATCCATTTTGCTGCCATCAAACACTACATTGTGAGGAGCAAGTTTATTGTTAACCCATTTTACGGTGTCGCCTGCTTTGATGGTCAGAGAAGGCGGATCGAATTGTAAGGTTCCACTATCGGCACCCATTTTAACCGTATAGGTTTCAGCAGCAGCAGGAGCAACGGAAAGAACAAAGCTAGCCATGACTAGCAAAATGGTGGAAAGTAATAAGCCTAACTTCTTTGACATTTTGATTAGCTCTGTAAAATTGTTCGACTAAAAAAGTTTTACGGGTTGTCTTTTGACAGGAGTCCTTAAATTTGCTTCTAGTCCCTTCAATAATTTTACTACAGAAGTTCTACAGGTTGTCTTTTGACAAAATTTTCCTCGTTGCGCACGATGATTTACGGCTTTGATATACAACCGAGAGGAGAACTTAATGAAACGTTTTTTATCTTTAATCGTTTTAGTGCTTGTTGTAGCTAGTTTAACCTTCGCGCGTCCAGCATGGGCTTCAGATGTAGCAAATGGTGCTAAGGTGTTTTCTGCTAACTGTGCTGCTTGTCATGCAGGTGGAAAAAATGTAGTAAATGCTACTAAAACTCTACAAAAGGGCGATTTGGAAAAATACAGCATGAACTCTTTAGAGGCGATTAAAACCCAAGTAACTAAAGGAAAAAATGCGATGCCTGCTTTTGGCGGACGCTTAAAAGAAGAAGAAATCGATGATGTTGCTGCTTACGTTCTAGCACAATCAGAAAAAGGCTGGTAACTTAATCAGTGACCAGTGACCAGTGACCAGTTATCAGTTGCCTGACTTGGTTATTGATAATTGTTAACTGGTCGCTAATATATGTAAAACGATTTTTTTACATATCTATCGCAACAATCGTTTGTTGTGTCGATCTATATTTTTTTGTAAAAGATCTAAAACTTCTGTGGCGATTTCGATAACTTGATTTGCCCCAAAACCTGCTTGCGTCAATTCTCGATAGAAAGATTTGGCGACAATTTTTGCTAGTTTAGTAGGATTGGGAGCGATCGCACCTTCCGATAAGTTTTCTTCGGTTAATTCGCGAGCAACTGCCATTTCGATGAATTTAGAGCGCAAAATCTTTTGCATTTGAGCAATATAAATCGATTTACCGACAAATAAGGCAAAAATTTTCATGGTTTCTAAATCTTGCTCGTCAAAACTATTTTTAGCGATGGGACTGCTGGTATTGATCGTCCCAATAGTCTTGCCAGCAAAGGGAATCGGGACAGAAATTAAACTTTTATTCGATTCGTCGATATAACGAGCAGCATCTACAAATTGCGATCGCGTGATATCTTCAATGAGTAAAGGGTTTCCCGTAGCGGCGACATAACCCGCAATTCCTTCGTTAAGCGGCGTGATTTGTTGATAAGCAGATGAAGGTAAATTGCCATAGTGAGTAAACACTCGTAAATACTCCGCGCCATTGTCTTGTGTTTCTGGCTCGCTTAGCAACATAATAGAGCAACGTCGAGTTTTAAGAATTTGAGCGCTCAGACAGGCAACCTCTCGCAAGCCTTGTTCTAAGTCCGGTTGCACTTCTAGTAAATTAGAAATGTCGAGGAGTTGAAAAATAAATTTGTTAGAGGTGTCCATAACCGTCGCGATCGCAAAAACGTTACTAAAAAACGATAACAGTGTTTTATGAGATCCACCTCAAGAAAAATTTTGAGGATTTTTATCCCTAAAGAATGTTAATTAGTTAGGATTTTAGGGAACTCTATCATTGTAGACCTTGCTGCCTGTTAACCTAAGATGACTAATCTACAGGAAGTTCGCCATATCCTGGTGATTGAAGATCAAAAGTCGAGACGCATTATCTCCTTAAAGGAAGATAACTATTCTATCGGTCGCGATCCGAGTTGTACGATTGTTTTATACGATCGCCAAGTCTCGCGCCATCATGCTTCGCTCGCACAAGTCGTCAATTCTGACGAAAGCGATCGTTATTTTTATCGAATCGTTGACGGCGATTTGCAAGGTAAAAAAAGTACCAATGGCATTACCATTAATGGTAAGCGTTGCTCTTCTCACGATCTCAAACATGGCGATTTAATTTGGTTTGGCAACAAATCAAAAGCTAGCTATCATATTATCTCAACGGCTTCAGAACTTTATCTGCTTAAAGCAGACGAACAAGTCGAACGACCAAATCCCGCTATCCATCCGAGCAAAGAAACTCAAGGCGATGGCATTGATGCAAAAAAAACTATCGTCTTCGATCGCATCCCCGAATTTGTCGAGCAAAAAGATTTAGTCAGACTATCGTCTCTAGCAGAGTTCAGCCCCAACCCAATTATTGAAATAGATTTTCAAGGAAAAATTAATTATCTAAATCCAGCCGCTAGCGTTAGATTTCCGAATATTCAAGAAACGCAACTAGAGCATCCTATTCTTAAAGATATTCTAACCCAATCTCAATCTCAAGAAGGAACGTCTTTAATTCGCGAGGTACGAATCGATCGCGAATTTTTTGAACAACACATTCATTATTTAGTCGATAATCGCGTCATCAGAAGCTATATCTTCGACGTAACCAAGTACAAGCAACTCGATGCGAACTTTAAAAATAGCCAAAAAATCTATAAATTTTTAGTACAACAAGCATCAGAAGCTATTTTTCTCGTCGATGCTCAAAGCAAGCAAATTTTAGAAGCTAATCCCGCTTATGAAGCTTTACTCGGATACACAAATCAAGAAATTTTAGAATTGACGCTATACGATATTGTCGATGTCAGTCGCGAAACCTTAGAGAACGACTTAAGACAAGTTAGCGCAGATAAGCCTCATTTTGTTGCAGAAACCCAATATTGCCGCAAAGATGGTTCGTCAGTCGCCGTTGAAGTCAATATCAGTCGCACAGACGAATACGATAACAAAGAAATTCTCTGTTTTGCCGCACGCGATATCAGCGATCGCAAGCAAACCGAACAAAAGCTGCAATATCAAGCATTCCACGATGCTTTAACCAGTCTGCCCAATCGAATACAATTTACGCAAACCTTATCGACGGCGATCGCCAATGCCAAAAGACAAGACGAGCTAATGGCGGTGATGTTCCTCGATCTCGACTCGTTTAAAAACGTCAACGATACCCTCGGTCATACCATCGGCGATCGTCTCCTGCAAAGCTTAGCACAGCGTTTGAGCGCTTGCGTGCGAGAAGGCGATACGATCGCTCGTTGGGGCGGCGATGAATTTACCGTACTACTTCCTAGAATCCGAAGTACCGACGACACGATTAGACTAGCACAGAGAATTTTTGATTCGCTCAAAAAACCGTTTGAAATCGACAATCATCAACTCAATATCAAAATCAGTATCGGAATTGCCGTCTATCCCCAAGACGGACAAGATGCAGAAACGCTGCTCAAAAATGGAGACGCTGCCCTTTATCGTACCAAAGACTTAGGACGCAATCACTATCAATTCTATAACCCCAGCCTGACTTCCGATGCCTCGCTGCTGATGAAGATAGAAACGCTCTTGCATCAGGCATTAGAGCGAAAAGAGTTCTTTTTGCACTACCAACCCCAAATACAACTGGCGACGGGCGAAATTATGGGCATGGAAGCACTTTTGCGCTGGCAGCATCCCGAATTAGGTTCCATCTCTCCAAGCAAATTTATTCCCCTCGCTTCAAAAACCGATTTGATGCTGCATATTGGCAAATGGGTTCTCGAAACTGCCTGCGAGCAAAATCTTGCTTGGCAAAGAGCGGGTTTGCCACCCATCCCGGTTAGTATTAACCTTAGTGCTAGAGAATTAAAACAGCCCAATTTGGCTGAAATTGTCGCCAGAACACTCGACAAAACCGGACTCGATCCCCAATGGCTAGAATTGGAAGTCGCAGAAGCAACCCTCAAAAATAATTTAGAAATTGCTAACCTGACGATAAGGGATCTGCAAAACTTAGGAGTTCGCATCGCCCTTGACGATTTTGGCACGGGATTTTCTTCGCTGGGGTATCTCAAACAATTCGCCTTCCGAACCCTGAAACTCGATCGCTCATTTATTCGAGATCTTAGGGGAAATACGCAAGAACGCGGCATTATTTCGGCTGCGATCGCGCTAGGACGAGGTTTTAATTTGCGAGTCCTCGCCGTAGGAATCGAAACTCAGCAGCAACTTGACTTGTTACGTAGTTTACAGTGCGAACAAGCACAAGGTTACTGGTTTAGCCGTCCTCTGACCAAAGATGAAGCCACTCAACTACTGATTACGGGGCTTCCCTCTAGAGGATGACTCTAAACTCATCCAAGAGTGATAATTTGAAATAAATTTAGGGAATTCTATAAATATACTCCCCCTTTTTTAAAGTCGGAAGTCGAAAGTCGGAAGTCGGAAGTCAGAATTAAATTTACTACTCTCCTCCTGAACTCCTAGTAAAGACGCGAAATGAAAGCGTCTCTACTGAACTCCTCTCCTCCTAAATTTTTGAACTTTGAACTCTGGTCACTGGTCACTGGTCACTGGTCACTGGTCACTGATAAAGTCTCCCCTTAGCTATCGTCGATGGAAAGTCCACAGCCATTTAGCCATATTTTAGTCATCGAGGATCGAAAAGCTAGGCGTATCGTTGCTCTAGAACAACCGACCTATTCTCTTGGTCGAGAATCGAGTAGCGATCTCGTTATCTACGATCGCGTTGTCTCTCGCCATCATGCAACCTTATTGCGAATCAAAAAATCCCCCCGTCACGATAGCTATTTTTATCGAATTATCGATGGAGATTTAGAAGGGAATAAAAGTACTAACGGGATAATTATTAACGGAAGGCGTAGCGAATCGCACAATCTCAAACACGGCGATGTTATTACACTTGGCAACCAAGCAAGACTGAGCTATTACATTCTCTCGAATGCCATTAATATTGCCTTGTTCAATCCGATCGCTCCAGCAAATGCAGTGTCATTGCCCGAAGCAACGGTTTCCTGGACAGATCAATCTAAATCGACGGCGATCAAATCGCAAAAACTCGAACAACTCGGTCAAGATGACTTGATGAGATTGGCTTCTTTTCCTGAATTGAGTCCCAATCCTATTATCGAGATCGATTATGAGGGAGATCTGACTTATCTCAATCCAGCCGCTAGCATTAAATTTGACAATATTCAACAAAGTGGGTCTTCTCATCCAATTTTGGCAGACCTGCTCTCTCAAGCACCCAATGTCGAAGGAAATCTACTCCTGAGAGAGGTAAAGGTAGGAGAAGCTATATACGAACAATACGTTCACTATCTTTCGGACAATAAACTGATTAGAAGCTATCTATTCGATATTACCGAACGAAAAAAGGCAGAAGAAACCCTTCAGTATCAAGTGTTTCACGATGCGCTCACGGGGTTGCCCAATCGCGTATTTTTTAACAAACAGCTAGCGATCGCCCTTGCCAATGCCAAACGCAATCAAAACTTGATGGCAATTATGTTTCTCGACCTCGATGGGTTTGGCAAGATTAACCAAGAATTAACTCATCCCGTCGCTGATTTATTATTACAAAGTTTTGCCAGACGTTTGAGTGCTTGTTTGCGATCGGGCGATACCTTAGCTCGCTGGGGAGGCGACGAATTCATCATTCTTTTGCCTCAAATTCGCAATGCCGAAGATACCATTAGGCTAGCACAAAGAATTCTGTGCGAGTTGAAGCAACCATTTGAGATAGCCGACCGCCCGCAGTACGTTAAGACTAGCATCGGGATTGCTCTCTATCCTCAAGATGGGGAAGATGGCGAGACAATGGTCAAAAACGCCGATGTTGCTTTATTTCGCGCTAAAGAACAAGGTCGCAATCGCTATAACTTTTATAGTTCGTCGATGAGTTCCAAAGCTTCGTTGCTTCTAAAACTCGAAAATCTTCTGCGCCAAGCGATCGAACAAAACGAACTATCTTTGCACTATCAACCCCAAATCGACCTTAGAACAAAATCGCTAACTGGGATGGAGGCGCTTTTGCGGTGGATTCATCCCGAATTGGGTCAGGTTTCCCCCCTCAAATTAATCCCTTTAGCTGAAGAAACCAATCTGATGCTTCCGTTGAGCGAGTGGATTTTGCAAGCAGCGTGTCGGCAAAATCTCTTGTGGCAGAAAGCTGGATTGCAATGCCTTCCCATTGCTGTCAATTTTTCTGTCCGTCAGTTTCAACATCCCGATTTTGTCAAAATGGTGACGAGAATTTTGAAGGAAACGGGATTAGATCCCCATTGGTTAGAGATAGAAATAACAGAAGCCGCGATCGCAGCTAATAAAGATTATGCCAAGATAACGTTACAAGAATTATCCCTCATGGGCGTTCGCATTGCCTTAGACGATTATGGCACGGGCGATATGACTTTGAGCTATCTAAAACAATTACCCTGTCATACGCTAAAAATCGATCGCCCTTCGATCGCGTCTCTCAAAGACGATCCCCAAGATAGCGCCACGATCTCGGCAATTATTGCTATCGGACGCAGTTTTAATCTTCGCGTTATTGCTGAAGGCATCGAAACCCCCGGACAACTCGAAATTTTACGGCATCTTCAATGCCAAGAAGCTCAAGGCTATTGCTTGAGTCGTCCTCTCAATTCAGAAGATGCTACTCAATTTTTAACTCGCAATTGGGTAGAAGCAACATAATTTGTTTTGTTTTCGTCTCAGTATTTTTACACAGATAAAACTAACAATTTTTGTCGCGATTCACAAAAACTTTATAAAACCCCCTATAAAATTAAAGTTTTTGTAAATTGTTCTAAATATTTTCCGAAATCTCTGGAAAGATTTTAGACAATCGATTAGATTAGGATTAAAGCTATTTTTAAAGTTTTTTTTTAAGTTAAATGTGACGATCGGGCAATTAATATTGCTCGATCGAAGTGAATTTCTATTACGAATTCTACAAATTATCTATATTTTTTATCAATAAATGGCTAAGGAGGCTTGGCGCGATCGGATGGCTAAAGTTGCTCAAAAAAAATGTCATATATTAATTCTTGAAGACTTACAAGGAAGGCGAAGTATTTCTTTAGATAATCCTCTTTATTCTCTCGGTCGCCATTGCAGTAATTCTATAGTTGTTTATTCAAAACACATCTCTCGCCAACACGCTACTTTAATTCAAAAAAAACAAGATTTTTCCTTAGAAAGTTCTTTCTTTATTCTCGACGGGGATGGTAAAGGAAATCAAAGTCATAATGGCATATTTATCAATGGAAAAAAATGTTTGGTACACGAATTACAAGACGGAGATTTAATTAATTTTGGTGGCGATGTCAATGCTAGCTATCACGTTATTTCAACAACAAATTTAATGCCACAAAACATAGGGACTCACAATCGCACTTTTGATGAGACTACGGATCGAGATTACCCTGGGGGTAGCGGCACGGATCGCATTACCGAAATAGGGGAACGTCATTTTCAACCCAAACAAGAATTGTCAGCTAGCGCGATCGAAACATTAAATCAAGAAGATACTTTTCTGAAACCTTCTTATCAAGATTGGCTGACTGGATTATCTAACAGAATCTTATTCAACGAACACATGGCGATCGCGCTGGCGAATGCCAAAGAAAAGCAAGAACAACTCGCGGTTATTTATCTAGATTTAGAACAATTTAAAGAGATTAACGACAAATTTGGCTATCCTGTCGGCGATCGCATTCTCAAAGAATTTGCCCAACGTATGAACGATTGCTTGCGTACAGGCGATATCGTAGCGCGTTGGGGAGGCGATGAGTTCGCAATTCTTCTGAGACAAATTAAGCATCTAGACGATCCGATGCGCGTCTCCCAAAGAATTCTTAATACGCTCAAAAAACCGTTTGTCGTCGAAAAACAGCAAGCTTATCTCAAGTGTAATATCGGCATTGCCCTTTATCCACAAAATGGCGAAGATGTGGCAGGGCTAATTAAAACTGCCGCACTCAATCTAGATACCAATAAACAACAGCGCCTCAACGAACAGCGATCGCTAACAACCAATAAACCTTTAGCGAATTCCCAACTATCGAGAGTTGAATCCATTTTACATAAAGCGATCGATAGGGAAGAATTTTCGCTGCATTACCAGCCCCAAGTTAATATTCATACAGGCGAAATCTATGGCATGGAGGCATTGTTGCGATGGAAACATCCCAAACAAGGAACGATTTATCCCCATCAATTTCTACCTTGGGCTGAAAAAACCAATCTAATTTTACCCATCAGCCAATGGGTACTTCAATCCGCTTGTCGTCAAAATCGCGCCTGGCAAATCGCTGGACTGCCTTATCTACCCATATCGGTTAATCTTTCGCCCCGACAGTTTCAACAAACTAACTTGATTCAAATGGTCGAGGGAGTATTAGCAGAGACTGGACTCGATCCCCATTGGTTAGAATTTGAGATTACAGAAAGGGCAATCGTGCAAAATGTCAACTCTGCCCGTCAAGTTTTTCATCAATTATCTCAACTGGGAGTTCCCATTGCGATCGACGATTTTGGAACGGGATATTCTGCGATCGGCTATTTACAAGAATTTCCCTTCCATAAGCTTAAAATTGCGCAAAGCTGCGTGCGCCAACTGCAAAAAACGCCTCAAAAAACGGGAATAATTTCTGCGGCGATCGCGTTGGGATATACCTTTAATTTAAGAGTCGTCGCTGAAGGAGTAGAAACCCAACAACAACTCGATTTACTTCGTCAACTGCATTGTCAAGAGATGCAGGGGTATCGATTCAGTCAGCCGCTAGGAGGCAGAGAAGCAACCCAATTTCTGACTCGCCACTGGATTGTTAAGGCACAAGATACAATGCTTAGTTCGGGGAGATTGGGATAAATCGGCGGGAGTGTCAAGAAATTGCTTCTTCATCTTCGACCTTGGCATAAGCTTTAGAAATGACCTTAAGTTGTAAGTCAAACCCTTCTTTGCTGCAACGCGGAACGACTGGTATGATAACACCTCCTTCAGCAATATGTAATTGGCGACTAGAAACGGTTTCATGCTTGAGGTTTTCGCAGAAGGGAACGATTTTATCTATATTGAAAGCACCTTTGTATAACAGAGGAACCCAATTTGTCCTAATGGCTTCTGGTAATTGTTCGTAGGGGATGATGCAACCATCTATGACCAATTTAAAAAATAGCGCGTGAGGCTGGGTAAAACCATAATTATAGCCTTTTTGGACGGGAACGAGTTCTCCAAAAAGCTGTACGTCGCGATCGCAAAATAAAGCTTCTAATAACTCAAAAATACCCAAATTGCGAGCCGCTTTCCAATATTTATTGTTAATCCCTTCCTCGATTTTAAAACCGCGTTTGAGCATTCCTTTTGAAGTTACGGCAATTTCGCCGTCTTTGGTACGCAAATAAGTAACTTGAGAACCGTGGATTTTCTCCCATATATACACGGGTTCGCCAGGAATAAATTCATCGGCATAAATCCGAAATTGTTCTACGTCATGATGCGTCAGCAAAGGAAAATCAATCATTGGTGCTATCTTTCCAGCCAAATCTTGAGGAATTGGCGGCTCGTATTTGATAATTCCCAGCTTTTCTGAAATATCTTCGTTATAAGGTAGTTTGTCATCGCGATCTACACTCGCTAAAGGAATGATAACCCCCATCGAAAGTTCGCCGCGAAGACGAATCGTACCTACTCGATCTTGTTGCGTTCCCTTGAGATATTTGCGATAGTCTTCTGCTAGTGAATCGGGAAGGACGGCTTTTTCTGGGGCAAAAACTACCGCGTCTCCGTCTCGATAAGCTCCCTTTTGTACTACAGCTTGAAACGCTCCGATCTTAAGCAGTTCTAACTTGTCTGCATTAGGATGAGGAAATACTTTTACCTTTGCTTTGATGACTTGAAATTCTGCCATTACAAGCTCTTGTTAGCGATTTATTATATTACTTTTATACTACAAAACAAAGAGTTTGACTAGTATGGGGAAACCCCTTTCTGCGCAGTGGCTCCCCAACCTTACCAAGTCTACTAATTCCTAGTCACCAATCCCTAATCGCCAGTCCCCTTAAACGTTCTGAGATAGCGAGGCTTGCAAGGAGTTCCCCAAGCGACTTGCCGTGCGGGAATGTGGCTAAAAACGCTACTACGCGCCCCTATCGCGGCATTAGCTCCAATTTTGACCCCACAACCAATAAAACAATCTGCCGCTATCCAAACCCCATTTCCTATTTCAATGGGGGCTGTTATTAAACCAAAAGCAACATCTTGTAAATCATGACTGCCCGTACAAAGATAGCACTCTTGAGAAATAACGCACTGAGAGCCTATTGTAATGCGATCTAAGCTATAGAGAACGACATCATCGCCAATCCAGCTATAATCGCCAATTTGTACCTTCCAGGGATAGGTAAAACGGGCAGTGGGGCGAATCGAAACCCCTTTGCCGATTTTCGCACCAAACAGACGCAACAACCAACAGCGAAAACCGTGTAAATTGTGGGGACTGATTGGAAACGCGATCGCCTGTACCAGCCACCATAACAAGATAAACCATCCCGGTTTGCCTCTGTCGAACCAAGATTGGTCGTAAAGACGCAAATCTACCCAAGGTTCGGCATCGAGTATGGGATCGGATTGGGATTCAGATTTCATCAGATCTAGGTGAATGGGGATTGGGGAACAGTTATCAGTGACCAGTGATTAGAGTTCAAAGTTCAAAGTTCAAAGTTCAAAAAAGTTCAAAGTAAATGTCCTTTCTTGTTCCGTAGAGACGCGATATATCGCGTCTCTACACCGACTTTCGACTTCCGACTTTCGACTTACCCAATCCCCAACCGAAGGAGAAACCTTTTTACCCAATAAAAGCAACTCTCTATTTGCTGAGTTTGACAGGTTCTGGTCGAGTCTGCGACGGGGAATTTTGAGAAGCATTAGGAACGTTGAGGCGACCGCCAAATTTTTGCAATTCGTAGAGTTTTACACCAATTTGATACTCGTACTGACTCAACAAACGTGCATAAGTATATCCTGCTTGTCCATCGAGAAAACCGAGACGGATAAAGTAAAACAAGATAAAGCGTAGCAAAGGTTTAAAAGGCAATCGCACCCAGATTTTTTTAAGGAAGCGCTTGCGCTGTACGGCATCGCCAAACAAATTTGCCCCAATCGTGCCGCTGTCGTCTACCGCGTTGAGAGTATTGTAATATACGCGAGCTTCCCAGTTCGAGTAACGATTGTGTCTCTCCAACCAGTGATAAATATCTCTAAAATCGATGTGTAGCATATCATTTTTCAGATAGCCCGCCTTTCCTTCGCTGAGGATAACGTGTTCGTGAACTTCGTTATCGCCTGTATTGGGGATATCTTCTGTCTTTAAATTTTCGTAGCGACCGACTTTGTGTTTAAATAATCGTAGGTTCCAATCGGGATATTTGCCGCCGTAGCGAATCCACTTACCCAAGAAAAATACTTTGCGGTTGAGATAGTAGCCAGTGTGGTTAGGATCTTCGATCGCCTGGGCTATTTCATCCCACAACTCAGGTGTAATGCGTTCGTCACAATCGACAATTAAGACCCACTCGTTCCGAAAAGATAAATTTTCTAACGACCAATTCTTTTTCTTGGGCCAACCACCGTTAAAGTAGAATTGAACGATTTTGGCTCCGTACTGCTGAGCAATTTCACCGCTGCGATCGCTACTTTGAGAATCAACAATAAATACTTCATCAGCCCTAGCTACACTCTCCAGACAAGCCGGTAGATTTTGCTCTTCATTCTTGGCTGGAATCAAAACTGAAACGGGGATTTTTTCTGGTGTAGTGGACATTGAGCAAAAAATGGTAGATTTATATAATATCGAGTTTAAGCTTTGATGCTATCGATCGAAAAGTGTCCCAAGAAAAATCTCTTCTAAGAATCTTGACAACTATACAATGACAATATCGATTTTAGCTGTTTTTAACGAAAGCAGCAGATGTCTAGTGTCATAATCTTCGATTTTGCATCGAGCGAGCGCCCATTGGCGCGAGCCGGAGGTACGGGGGCAAAAGACAAATCCAGCCTGTCTTTAATATCTTCATCAGGTACAATATAGCAAGATTTTGTCGATCGTTGTAAACTAAGCGATCGCAGCTAAACTAAATTAAACTAATTTTTATTCGCCAATCCCCAATTTACTTAAAAAGCGCTCCAGGTCGAAATATTGGGTCATTAATTGTTGAATACATTCAATTTTAATTTGTTCTTGAAGGCGGACTTGACCGAAGGCGCGATCGACGATTTCTACAGCTGTTAGGGTATCGAGATTGACGGCTAAGATCGGAGTTTCTAAGTCTTCGGCACGACTGAGAATCATCTCTTGAGGCGGCGTGTGACCTGTGAGAATCAGGCAACTCGTTGAAGTTTCTAAAGCAGCTAATTGTAAATCGCTGCGACCGCCTCCGGTTATGACTGCTTTATTTTCTCCTTGACGGAAATATTCTAAGGCTGAATTGACATTCATTGCCCCAATGCTCAAACTTTCTACCATCAAGTCTAAGCGATCGCTCCTACAGAGAACTTTAGCGTCTAGCTGACGAGCAATTTCTCTAACGCTGACGCTGCGCAATAAACGACTGCTGGGTAACATTCCCAATACAGCAATTCCAAGATTTTCTAGAAACGGTTTGACAAGAGTTTGTACCTCTTCTAGATTTTGAATGGGAATATCGTTAATAATGACTCCTAAAAGGCGATCGCCGAGATCTTTTTTAGCCTTCAAGAAACTATCTGTAATGAGCGAAGAACTGTAACGACTGACAAGTAAAACGCTAGCATCGGTCGCCACAGCCATTTGCGCTACCGAAAGATCGAATAAGCTGCCTTCATCAAGCGTTCCCGATCCTTCTAAAAAAACTAAATCTCCTTCTAGTCGTCCGACGAAATTCTGTAGGGTTTGAGTGTAATCTGTGGTGTCTTCTCCTCTCAAGCGTCTATGGAGCGTTTTTTCATTGAGATACAATAAAGGTTCTCCTATTTGCGCCTCAGACAAAGCTAACACTCGCGAGATCGCCCCTACGTCTCCTTCGCCATTCTCTGCGGTTATCTCTCTGGTTCCTATGGGTTTTCCATAAGCGATCGCAAGATTCTTTTCTTGTAAGTGACGAATTATGGCTAGAATAATTCCCGTCTTGCCGCTGTAAGCTTTTACCGATCCGATTATCAGAGATTTGGCCGATTTCGCCACGCGATCGCTCCTTGGTTGGTGATGTTATCATTCTGTTGTATCAAAACGAAGCAGCTTTCGATAAAAAGCTTGCGGAAAATCTGCCGCGCCCGCTTCTTTGAAGAATTTTATCGAATCCATCAAATAGTTAACAAACTCTGAATTAGAAATAGTGATTTCATAACTTAATTCTGCCTGTCCTTCAAATTGCAATCGGCAGCGAGTTAATTCTGCGGGAAGCTTGGAAACAAACCAAGTGGCAACGAAGGGAATGCTTTCGCTGTTTTCAATGCGGCGCTTGCCTTCTAAATAGCCTTTAGAATATAGAGTCAAAGCAAAAGGCAAAACCGCGTGCTTGTCTTTTGGATAGTAAGGCATATAGACGATAACATCGCCTTTGCCAGCAGGCTCTAATCGATCGATATCAGACATAAAAGCTTAAATACTGCAATTGGGTTGGGGTTTAACTCGATTAAATATCTATAAGGGTTGTATTTACAAAGCCAATCTATCATAATAATAGATTTTAACGGTTAAAGACAACTCCATACTGCAATTTTATTAAATTTTGAAACAAAATCGCAAAATTTCTTATTTTCAAGAGATTTACTGCGTCTATTTGGCTTTTTGGAACTAATTTTTTAAGTTTTTTTAAAAAATATTTTGAAATACTTAGTATGTCTAAGAAATAGGCGCTCGCTCCAACGAGCAAAAAACCTAATGCAACAATTTAGATGTTAGGTTTTCATAAATTTTTGGGAATCATCTGATTAGTAGATGTAGATAAAGTTATAGATTAGATACGTTATTTATGCAGATTCTAGAAAACACATCCACCAAGTTAGCAATCTACAGCCGACCGACTGAAGTATGGTTGTTGGCAGCAAGCTTGCCGATTTTGGGAGTCTGTTTTATTGTTGACCTTGTTTTACAATCCGAACCCTTATCGAATAAATTTTTCTCTCTTGTTTTAATCGTAGTTTGGATAGGATTAGCAAGTTGGGCAGCAATAGATTTAGTCAAAAATATACAATGTACGCTTGATAAAAGACTAGGTATTGTTGCTGTTAGAGAACAAGGATTACTCGGTACTAAGATTTCGTTGCGATCGCTTGGTGAAGTCAAAGAGGTGATTGTCGATAAAGAAAGTAGCGATCGCGTGCCCCTGCAACCTGTCAGCTTGTTATTCTCATCAGGCGAAAAACTACCCGTTTACATGCAGCTAGATCTTAAGGGTTGGTATCAAAATGCACAAGGAACAGCGGAGATGATTCGCGATTTTATCGCTAGTAATTAACGGTATTTGAAGCAGGGCTATTTTATTAAGAATATAACCCATCTGTTACCTTTAAATAAAAATTATTATCATGCCAAATTTTTTATTAACTTGGTTAGTAACTGCTGTTGCGCTGTTAATTACAGCCCATATCGTTCCTGGTTTTAAGTTTGACCATTGGACTACAGCAGCAATTGCCGCCATAATTTTAGGATTAGTCAATGCAATTGTGCGACCAATTTTTGTACTGTTAACTTTTCCTTTAACCCTTCTCAGCTTGGGATTGTTTCTCATAGTTATTAACGCTTTAATGCTCTGGTTAGTAGGCTTTCTCGTTCCTGGTTTTATAGTGGCAGGTTTTTTGTCTGCTTTAATTGGTTCGATTGTGCTGGCGATCGTTACAACAATATTAAGTCAGTTTATAAAATAGATTTTTTACTTCTTGCTCTTAAGTTAACAGGCATTCAAATTGGGGATAAATTTTAGGGAGTAGGGAGGTGTTACAGACGCGTTCCCGCCAAGGGTTCCCGAAGGGTAATTTCGCGTCTGTACGGGAATAGGGAATAGACCTATGGGCATAAATATAAAATTCCTCAATCCAAAATCCTTTCATCCAAAATCCTTTCATTCTTAAGCGTCAATTCTTAAGACTTTTGCCCAT
>JALOOL010000071.1 GCA_025454425.1 Hydrococcus sp. Prado102
GGCTATTCTGGTTTAGTTTATATTCCTGTCAATTGGTGCTTTGGCAAACCGATCGCTAATTCAAAATTAATTTTATAAATCTAAACAAAGTTCTGAAATCATTTCTGCTAGTATTTTGCGTCCTTTTTCATTTAAATGTTCGGTTGGATCGTCTAGATGAAAAAAACAATTTGAATCTAACAATAAACTGTAATCGTTAAAAAAGATCCGAGCAGTTTGCGATTGAATGGCTTCATTGAAAATTTTGTAGATTGATTTTAAATTTTCTTTAAAATATTCTAAAAAGCGATCGCCAATATAGGTTTTGGCTGCCAGATAATTTATTGGAGTAATATAACTAATAATATTAATATTTAAAGATTGCAGGATAGCAAGCGTTTTTTTGAGTAATTGTAGTTTGCGATGCTGCTTGTCAAGCTGATAAAGATAATGATAAATAAAAATTTGTTGGCGACGAAAAGCATTTTCCTGCTGAGTACTTGCTTGAGATTTTATAATATTCTCAAATTCATAAATAAATTGATAAGGAGTTAATTGATACTCGACTTGAGTCGAAAGAAAGCTAGCTGACGAAGTTTCGCGATCGATATCAGAAGGAGGCGATGCGCAATCGGGATCGAGAAAGTTAAGATAATCTTGAATCGTACAGATATGCTCTACTCGCTGATGCAAAGGATGCAAATCCCACTGAGGCGAAAAACTTCGCATATTGATGGGTAAAACAACAGTAGAGGGTTTTTGCGGCAAAAGTTTGAGAAGGCGACTTAATTGGTAAAATGTTCCCATATGATAGCCAGAATGAGAGATGCAACCCATGCACAGTTTTTTATCTAAACACTCAGCGATCGCCTCAGACAAAGTTCTGGTATCGCCGTCATATTTTGAAATTCTCTCCATTACTGAGTCTCCATAAATTAAAATCTGAGGCGAGTCATTATCGCGATCGAAAAACTCTAACATTGTTGAGACAGGAAAAGAGAGTTTTGCCTGCATAGATTGAGAAAAAAATGTCGTAGATAAACTTTTTAGATAATATCACGCTCATGAATTATAAAAAAATTCCAAATTTATTCTTGTTAATTAAAAAACTTTATGAAGATAGACAGTTAAGCAGAGTTACCGAAAATTTCTCAAAAAATTATGATTATTGGCTGGCACTAATCAAGAATAAAGAACTTCAAAACTTAATGTTTCGTCTGAGCGACGATTCAGAAACAGCCAGACTAACGGCTCGATTACTCGATCGCCAAGATGCCAAAGAACTAACTCGGATGTTATTAGCGCGAATAGAAGAATCCCCCGATCGCACTAACTATTTACACAAAATCTTTCGAGTTTGGAAAGCAAATTCTAACTGGACTTTATTTACACAATTATCGAATTGGATATCAAATCAACCAGAAGAGTTTTACAACATTTTAGAAGAATTATTGATAGAAGGCGAATTAAATTCTAGCTTGTATAGAAACCTCCAACAATGGGGATTTCAACTAAAACTAGATAAAATCCGCTCTCAAAGTCGCATTCGCGAACTCTATCTAGCCGAACTTTTTCCTAACATTAACGATATTAAAATCCCCATAGGAGTTATTCACGAAGAATCGCATCAAGCCAATCAGGTAGATATGCTTTATGTGTGCGCGATCGCAGCGGCGACGAAAGCGACTAATATCTTTGAATTTGGCACGTATCGCGGTCAAACCACCTGCGGTTTAGCAGCTATTGGCGAAGACGTGCGAGTTACCACGCTCAACTTGCCGCCAGAACAAGACCCGCGTTACGCTCCCTATATTGGTAAATTAATTCAAGAATCGCCTTATCGCGATCGCATCGTTCAAATTTTTGCCGACTCTAGAGCCTTCGATCCCTCTCCCTATGCTAAGCAAATGGATTTTATTTTCGTCGATGCCGATCACTCCTACAAAGGAGCCGAAAACGATACTCGCAAAGCCTTAGAAATGTTAAAACCTGGAGGGACAATTGTCTGGCACGATTATGCAGCCAAAACCCCTGGCGTGTACGAATTTATTCGAGATTTTTCTCAAACCAGACCCGTCTTTCGCATCTGGAACACTTGTTTAGTCGTCTATATCGATGGCGTAGATGTCGATCGCTTTGAACCCTACCCGATGCCTTCTAGTCTGGAAACAGTAGAATATACCCCCGATCGCAAGCCATTGAAAAGAAGTTAAAAGAATCCATGAATGCAGAAAAACGCATCCTCTCAGTCGTTCTAGGCAGTTACAATCGTAAATTTTTTTTGCAAAAAGCTATCCATAGCATACGAGATAATGCCATCCAAGTTCCCTACGAAATTATTGTTATCGATGGCGGTTCGACTGATGGATCGATTGCGTGGCTTGTCAAGCAAAAAGATATCATCACTATCGTTCAACACAATCGCGGCGAATTTAATGGCAAAGCGATCGAGCGTCGCAGTTGGGGCTATTTTATGAATCTTGGCTTCAAATCGGCTCAAGGCAAATATATTTTGATGATTAGCGATGATTGCCTATTACTCCCCGATGCTGTCAACTGTGGTTTAGATCGATTTATAGATTTAGAAAAACAAAACAGACGGATTGGCGGAGTAGCTTTCTATTTTCGCAATTGGCCCCAAGAAAAAGAATATTACGTCCAGAATACGCTGGGTGGCAAAATGATGGTCAACCACGGACTGTTTTTGAGACAAGCTCTCGAAGAGGTGGGATGGATCGATGAAGAAGCATATACATTCTATAAAGCCGATGGCGATCTTTGCCTAAAAATGTGGCAAATGGGCTACGAAACCGTAGACTGTCCGGGCGCTTATGTGGATCACTTCTACGATGCCAATGAAGCAGTCCGTCAGACAAATAATGCAGTTATGGATCGCGATCGCCAAACCTACTTGAAACGATGGCAGGGAATATACTATTATCCAGACCAACCCGACCTCAGAGGAAAAGTTAAAATTGCATATAAAGATTCCTACAACACAGCAGCACGAAACTGGCCAATACAAAGTTTCGTCAATCATCCCGTCGTCAAAAAATTGAGCAAACCGATCGCTAAGATAAAGAGGCTTGCAAGTAAAAAGTAGGATGCTATCAAAAACAAGAATTGGGCTGAGAGTTTTTTATAATACTGCTTGGATGGGCGGGATTAATTATGTTATCAGTTGGGTTAGAGCATTCCACCTGTTGCCAGAAGCAGAAAGACCTATTGTATATCTGCTTTATACTAATGAAGCGAGTTTGGCGATCGCGCAAGAATATGCCAGCTTAGTTACCGATCTTAGACCTTTTAGCGAAGCTTGCCAACTGAATTTAGACTTAGTGTACCCGGCAACTCAGATATTTGAAGCACCTTTTGAGGCTCCTTGGGCGGGATGGATTCCCGATTGGCAATGCAAACACTTGCCAGAAATGTTTGACGAACTCGAACTCGCTCGCCGCGACCTACATTATCGCCTTTTGGCGACTGAAGCGCCATTTTTAGTGTTGAGCAGTCAAATGGCTTGCGAAGATACGGTTAAGATAGTTGGCGATCGCATTGTTCCTTCAGCAAAGCTTCATTTTCCCGCCGCAATTGACGATCGCGTTTGGCAATGGTCGGAAGCGGAAATTGCAGAACCCTTAGAGCGTTTTAGATTGCCGAAACGTTTCTTTTTGGTTTGCAATCAATTTTGGAAACATAAAAATCATACTGTCGTCTTTGAGGCTTTAGCAAGACTGGCTGACGAATCTATTGCTTGCGTCTTTACGGGCGAAACCAAAGATCCCCGTTGGGCGGGCTATTTTAAGGAAATCGAAGATTATATCGTACAAAATCGCTTATCTTCCTCCGTGTATTTATTAGGGCGAATTTCGCGAGACGATCAACTTAAACTTATGAGAAATGCGATCGCGATCGTGCAACCGAGTCGTTTTGAAGGGTGGAGTAGCGTTGTCGAAGAAGCGAGAGCAATGGATAAAGTTCTTCTTTTATCTGATTTTCCCGTCCATCGAGAGCAAGCGCCGACAAAAAGCTATTTTTTCAATCCAGATGATGCTCAAGAATTAGCGCAATTAATGTTAAAAATATGGTCGGAAGAATCGGAAATCCCAAAACAAGAAGCTTTACCTATTCTGCAAGCAAGACAGCACGATTATGTCCTCGATTGCGCCCGTCAATTATTAGCAATTGCAGGTCAAACCCTCGCTAATTACGATTTAGAACTTCACGATCCTAAAAAGATATTACTAAATTTATTTGTCGAATTGAGCGATCGCGATCGAACTTCTATCCAAGAACAAATATATCAAAGAATTACAGCGGGAATTCGTTCGATGTTGAAAACAGAACCAAAACAACTAGTTAAATTTACGATCCTTGCTGCCGATCGCTTTCCCGAACATCTAGAGGCAATTAAACAGACGATTGTGCTGCCAACGCTCAATAAAATGTCAGCCGAAGATCGCGACTTATATTATCTTGAAATCGCTGACACAAACTCGAAATATTTATTGTCTTCTCCTAAAAAAACGTCAAAATCGAACTGGATTCAAAAAGTAATGCGTAAAATCCCATTTTCTTACCGATCTTGAGATTGCTTAAAATGTTTACTTTAAAAAAAATTACTGCAAAAATAGTCAATCGTTTACTAAGTCCTCTAGATTTAAAACTTTCTAGAGTTTCAGAGCGCGATCGCTTAAATAATAAGATCGAAAAACTGAAAAAACAAGCTTCAGAACATCGAGCCAGTTATAAATCTTTAAATGCTGAAATCGAAAAACTGCAAAAAAAAGACTTAGAACATCAAATCAATTATAATTTTTGGTCGTGGCTGAATCAGCAATATCAAATTAACACGATTATTGATATTGGAGCAAACAATGGCGATTTTGCCGCATTTTTAGCCCAAAAATTCAATCCAAAAGTCGTTTATGCTTTTGAGCCGTTAGAATCTTGTTTGGCAGATCTAGAAGCTAAAAAAACAATTATACCCAATTTAGAAATTCTCAATCTGGCTTTGTCGAATACTAACGGTCGCGCTAATTTTTATCAAAATGCTTATGCGCCTTCATCTTCTCTTTTACCTGTAAGTCATTATTCAAAAGATTTCTTTCCACAAACAGCCCAAGAAACATCAACAACGGTTGAAGTGGCAAAACTCGACGACGTACTAGATATTGAAAAAATTCCACAGGATATTTTGATTAAAATTGACTGTCAAGGAACAGAAGATCTAGTGATTACTGGCGGAAAAGAAATTTTTTCTGTAGCCAAATGCGTATTAATTGAAGCGTCATTCGTTCCTATGTATGAAAATCAGCCTCTTTTTGCAGAAATTTATCGGATTTTGGTGGATTTAGGCTATCGTTTTGCTGGAATTAAAAATCAAATTAGCGAGCCTAAAACTGGACGACCTTTGTTCGCTCACTGCTTGTACGTTCGACCTTTATAACAATTCTCTGCTAGATGAGATATATGGCTTAAAGTCTTAAGGCAGAAGTTATATATATTTCATTAATTTGAGAAACACGACATATCATGAATAAAAATTAAAGCATGACTGACACAGTTTTAAGCATCGTTATTGGAACTCGCAACCGCAAAGAACTGCTTCAACAATGTTTGAAATCGCTTGTTGGTAACATTCAAGTCAAACATGAAATTATTGTTATCGATGCTGGCTCGACGGATGGAACGATCGCGTATCTTGAAAGTCGATCGGGAATTAAACTAGTAAAAGACGGTCAACTGCTCGGACAAGCGCGCAGCTTAAATCAAGTTTTTAAGACGCTGAATTCAACTTATATTTGTTGGTTGAGCGACGATAATGAAGCGCTCAATGGGATGCTCGATGTAGGGGTTTCTATCCTAGAAGAAAATCCCGATATTGGTATGGTAGCGCTTAAAGTTAGGGATGTTGTAGGACAGTTTGCCAATGCACCTTATATTGGCGGAATTGCCGATCGCACAGATATTTTAAACTGCAATCAAGGAATCATTCGCAGCGATCTGTTGCGTCAAGTGGGTTATTTCGATGAAACGCTGCGCGATTATGGAATCGATGTCGATCTAACCACCAAAGTTTTGTTAGCTGGTTATAAAGTAGTTTATACCAAAGAAGTTGCCATTCATCACTACCGCGATCGCGATTGCGCACCTGGGGCATTTAATGCCGAAGAACGCTTACAAAGACAGGAAAAAGGGAAAGCCTTATACGAGCAAAAATACGAACGGGTTTTTCAATTGAAATTGCGCGATCGCATCAGGCGTAAATTCGGCAGAATTATCTACAATTGGATTCAACTTGCTTCTGGAAACAAGAAATGGAAATTTTCCTGGGCTAACTTTTTAACAGTTCAAATTAAATTGGAATTCAATAAACCCTATATTTTTGGATATCACATCAGAGATTGGAAAAATTTATGCTACTGTCGCTATATTTCTTGGCTGGACTTCTGGCATAATCGACAAAAACCATTTTATTTAGTCCAGCAAATTCGCTATCTCCCTCAAAAAAACGACTATTTAATCGAATCCGTTCCTCCTGCAAGCCAGTCAGCTAATTAAAAATGCTCAAAGATCGAATTCAAAAACTCGTCAATCAAATCTTAGGGCATTCCCCTACACCGATAAAATCCATTGGCAAACATCCCGATTGGGAAAGCTTTCTGCAACCAGAGAGTAAATACTGGAAATCGGCGATTAAAAAAGCTAAAGGCGGGCCAAAAGTTCTCATTGCGACGAGTACGGGGGGACATACAGCCGTTACTCCTATCGAAAGCCTTCTCGCAGTCGCTTTGACTTTGCGCGGGGCCTCGGTTCATATTTTGTTGTGCGATGAATTTCTGCCAGCTTGCTTGCAGGCGTGGGTAAAAGCCTTTCCCGACCAAGAAGAATTTGTTAAAGATGGGCCGAAAAATAAGCTTTGTGAGGCTTGCTTTGCACCAGCTTATCAAATGTATCGATCTCTAGGCTTGCCCGTCCATCGCTATAGCGATTTTATTACTCCCCAAGAAGCACAAGCAGCTAAAGAATTAGCCTACAGTTTTCCCTATGACAAAATTGGCGATTACGAATTGGACGGTTTAGCTGTAGGGGAACACGCCCTCGCTGGCGCACTTCGCTTCTATGCTAAAGGAAATCTCGAAGATGAACCGAATGGCGAAGCAATTTTGCGGCGTTATTTTGAAGCTTCTTTACTGACAACTTATGTCACTCGTCGTCTGCTGAATACCGATCGATTTAGCAGCGCTTGTTTTCATCACGGCATTTATGTTCCCCAAGGTCTTATCGGCGAAGTAGCGAGAAAACAAGGAACAAGAGTCGTTAACTGGTGTGTTGCATATCGCAAGCAGTGTTTTATCTTCAGTCATGGCGATACCTATCACCACACATTGCTAAGCGAACCTACTACCAATTGGGAAAATATTCCCTGGACACCCCAGATGGAAGCGGATATTTTAGAGTATCTCAAAAGTCGCTGGCAGGGGACGCAAGACTGGATTTGGTTTCATGAAAAGCCAGAAGAAAAGTTATCTGCGATCGCGTCTGAGTTAGGCATTGATTTTTCTCGTCCCTGCATCGGGATGTTAACCAATGTCATGTGGGATGCCCAATTACACTATCGGGCAAATGCTTTCCCTAATATGCTCGAATGGGTGTTGCAAACGATTCGCTATTTTGAAAAACGCCCCGAATTGCAGCTAATTCTTCGGATTCATCCGGCAGAGATTAGAGGAAGCTTGCCGTCTCGCCAGCCAATTTTGGCAGAAATTCACAAGACTTTCCCCACCTTACCATCCAATATCTTTATTATTCCACCCGAAAGCCAAGTCAGCACCTACGCCGTCATGGAAGTTTGCAATGCAGTATTAATTTATGGCACGAAAACTGGCGTGGAATTGACGAGTATGGGGATTCCGGTCATTGTCGGCGGCGAAGCATGGATTCGCAACAAAGGAATTACCCTCGATGCGAGTTCCGTCCAGGAATATTTTGAGCTACTCGATCGCCTGCCTTTTGGAGAACGTTTAAATGAAACTCTTACCCAACGCGCCCGTCAGTATGCCTATCATTTCTTCTTCCGGCGCATGATTCCACTTAAATGTATCGAACCTACCGAAGGATCGCCTCCGTATAAAATAAACTTTGCCAATCTCAATGCGCTTTTGCCTGGACAAGAGCGCGGTCTTGATGTAATCTGTGATGGAATTTTGAAAGGAAGCGAATTCATCTACCCTGCTGAGGTCGATCGTGTCCATTGATTCCAATCATGCTTTTGGTAGTAGTTTAGTATTAGGAAAACCAAGACCCATCGATAAAAAATTGTGGCGATTGTTGGGATTTTTCGCTCCAAAAGCACAAATTAAAAGCAAAATTGCGCTTGCTTGGGATCGATTTAGTCAGCAAGCAACGGTATCCGATCGATGTTTGTTAGGCCCTAATTCTTGGTGTGTTAATAGTAAGTTAGACCCTCAATTAATTGCGTTAGAAGGAAGAGTTATTTGTCGGGGATTGCTGCGAATTGAAAGCTTTGGTTGCGGAAAAATTCGTATTAATCCAGAGGTTTATATTGGCGACGATTGTTTGATTAGTTGTGCTGATTCTATCGAAATTGGTAGTTTTACCTTAATCGGACATGGAGTACATATTTTTGATAACGATACTCATCCGGTAAATTGGCAAGCGAGGTTAAACGATTGGAAGGCAATTGTAGACGGACAAAAACATCTTAAACCAGAAATCGCAACAGCACCCGTATCGATCGGGCAAAATGTTTGGATAGGATTTAATAGCATTATTTTAAAAGGCGTTACGATTGGCGATCGTAGTGTTATTGCAGCAGGAAGTGTCGTTACTAAAGATGTTCCATCTGATGTCGTCGTTGGGGGAAATCCCGCAACAATTCTCAAGCAGATTGGGGATTAATTTTTTTACTCACGCAGAGGAGGCAGTTCGGTCTTGGCGGTTTCCGTCGAGGAGAACCTGCCGTCGCGCAGAGACGCAGAGAGAGGGGAGAGAAAAAAAATGAGATATCTAAATGTAATTAATTATAAGAAACGCTATAAATCTATATTGATAATTTTATGAATTTGTTTCAAAAACTTATATATCCAATTGAAGAATTGATTGGCAAAATAGCGACAAGACAAGAGGAAAAAATTGAATACAATCTAGACAAAACTAGAAGAATACAAAAACAAGTCAACGTTTTGCAAGGAGATATTAATAGTATTAAAAAAGCTATAGGAAGGATAGAAGCAAGACAATTAAAACTTCTAAAAGCAGATAAATTAACTGATAATGAATTTCAAGTTTATTCTCAATGGGGAGAAGATGGAATTATTCAATTTTTATTGCATAACATTCTTGTAAAAAATAAAATCTTTGTCGAATTTGGCGTACAAAATTATACCGAATCTAACACTAGATTTTTATTAATAAATAATAATTGGTCTGGCTTGGTGATGGATTCCAGCGAAGACTATATTAATTATATTAAAAATGATTCTATTTATTGGCGATACAATCTCAAAGCTGTTCGCGCTTTTATAACGAAAGATAATATCAATGAATTGATAAGCAGTAACGGACTTAAAGGAGAGATTGGTCTTTTGTCGGTAGATATAGATGGGAATGACTATTGGGTTTGGCAAGCAATCGATGTTATCGAGCCAGCTATTGTTATTGTCGAATATAATTTTAGATTTGGCAAAGATAAAGCTGTAACGATTCCTTATCAAGAAAATTTTGTTCGTTCTGAGGCACATTATTCTTGGATTTATTATGGTGCTTCTCTCAAAGCATTATATTTATTAGCCAAACAAAAAGGCTATGTTTTTGTCGGTTGTAATAGTGGTGGCAATAATGCCTTTTTTGTCAGAAAAGATTTAAAACCAGATTCGATTAAAGAATTAACCCCAGAAGAAGGTTATGTAGCAGGACAATTTCGCGAGTCGCGCGATCGCGATGGCAATTTGAGTTACTTATCTCATCAAGAAGAAGAACAACTATTAGCCTCTCTACCTCTAGTCGAAGTAGAATAAGAATTAATAACCTTATAAAAATTTCAGACAAAATAATAAGTTAAAAAATGCAAGAATATACACTTACAGATATTCACGCTCGGCAAGATGAAGTTTTCGATCTAGCGTCTGTCGAACCTGTTTTGTTAACCGATTTATCTCACCCCAGTCACGTACTCATGTCGGTCAAAACTTACAAGCAATTAATAGAACGATTGCAAGAGTTAGAAGATCGAGTGCTAGGTCAGGCGGCCCAAGCAGCAATAAGTCAGTCTCGGATGGTAGGCATAGAAAAATTTACATCCACTCTTGAGCATCTGGCAAATGGCTAAGCTTGATGGTCTGGAGACTGTTCTAGATTTTCTTAAAGGTTTACAGCCTAAAATTGCGGCTCAAATTGCTAAAAAGGTACTATCGCTAAATATTGACCCTTTGCCTGCGGATAGCAAACAATTATCTGGCTATTCTGGTTATTATCGGGTAGATAGTGGGGAATATCGTATTATTTATCAATTTAATCCAGATGAGGATTTAGTAGAAGTGATTTTAGTGGGTAAGCGCAATGATGATGAAGTGTATAAACAATTAGAACGCCTGTTAGGATAATTGAGGTTTGATTTGATGAGCGACCAATTAACATTATTAATTACAGGCGTTGCAGGTTTTATCGGTCGTTATGTCGCTCGTTATTTTTCAGATAAAGGATGGTCGGTGATTGGGATTGATAACTCCCCGCCAGAAAATGCTCCCCTCGCCAATTTATCAACTTACTACCGCCTACAATTACCGACAGCAGAATTGAGCGATATCTTGCAAAAATCGCCGCCTTATGCTTGTATTCACTGTGCTGGTCGCGCCTCGGTCGGTTTGTCATTAAGCGATCCTGGTTCGGATTTTTATGCTAGTACCGCACTCACCTTTGAAATATTAAATGCACTGCGCCTAAATGCGCCTCAATGCCGCTTTGTTTTCCTTTCGAGTGCAGCAGTCTATGGCAACCCGCACTCGCTTCCTGTAAGCGAAGAACAACCACCTGCGCCGCTTTCTCCTTATGGGTTTCACAAATGGCAGTGCGAGCAATTGTGTTGGGAATTTGCTAAAGTTTATCAATTGAGCGCGACGAGTTTAAGAATTTTTTCTGCCTACGGCCCCGGACTGCGACGACAAGTGATATGGGATATCTGTCAAAAAGCACTCGCTCGGAATAGTCTAATTTTACAAGGGACGGGTCGAGAAAGTCGCGATTTTATCCACGCGATCGACATTGCTAATGCGTTGAGTATAGTAGTAGATAAAGCACCGATGCAAGGAGAGGTTTATAATCTCGGTACGGGTCGAGAAGTCGCGATCGCACAGTTAACCGATTTAGTTTTACAATCGTTAGATCTCGATATTCGTCCTCAATTTGATGGGATCGTTCCTTCTGGAAATCCCGCAAATTGGCAAGCTGATATTTCCAAATTAGAACAATTGGGATTTTTCCCTACTGTCCCGCTAGAAAGAGGAATTAAAACCTTTGCTAATTGGTGTCGCGCCGAATTGATTGGTATTTGAAATTAATACGCATTAAGTGGCGTTTGACGTAAGAAAACCTAAAATATATAAGCTTTGTTGGGTTTCGTACCTCAACCCAACCTACGTTTACTTAACTAAAAAATTTAAGTTGGTTAGCACGATATGCTAAATCGAAAAAGTAACTATTTAGTTATTCTGATTGCTACTTATAATCGCCTCAATTTACTCAAACGAGCTTTAAATTCTATTGCAACTAATACTCGTTGTTCTCACGAAATTATCGTTATTGATGGCGGTTCTAGCGATGGGACGATTGAATATCTTAAATCGAATCCCAATGTTACTCCAGTTTTTCAAGGAGAGTTATTAGGAGCCGCTCGCGCTTACAATCAAGTATGGAAACAAGTCGAAAGTCAATATACTTGCTGGTTGAGCGATGATACAGAGATTGTTGCAGGAAGTTTAGATTTAGCGGTCAACATTCTAAAAAACCATCCTAGCATCGGGATGGTCGGACTCAAGATGAAAGATACAACCGGAGAAAGTCAAATCAAGCCTTACATGGGCGCGATCTCTGAATATGGTATTATCAATTGCAATCATGGCGTACTAGCAACTAGTTTATTGCGATCGCTAGGATACTTTAATGAATCCTATCGCACTTACGGGATTGACCCCGATTTAACTGCTAGTGTCCTTTGTACGGGGAAAAGCACAGTCATGACTAAGCAAGTTAGCGTGTTGCACCATCGAGTCGATTTTAAAGAATCTACTCCAATGAAAGAACGAGAAAGCGACGGTGAAAACATTAGAGATGAAGGAAAAAGCATTTACCATGAGAAATTTCAATTCCTCGCTCATTGTGATGTTCCCTATGCTTACACTAAAGCTTTATTAAAAGATCGATCGATCCCTTTTTTATATCCTTCTGGAATACAAAAGTGGAATACGATTCGACTCGGCTTAAATTATCGCGATTGGCGCAACATTATTCGAGGAAAATTCGTCAAAGCGACCGATCCGTTAGATAATCTATTACATCCCTATCATTTAGTTCAGCAACTCCCTCGACATTTGTTATTATCAGCAAAAAATCCATACAGACATATTTTAACCGATCAATAAATTCTTAGATATTGTGAAATCACAAAGCAAAAAAGTGGATTATCGACAACTCAAAGCAAACGATAAAGATTACTACGAGATATCACAACCTTCTAAGCCTAAATCTCTCGCTGAAAAATTTGAGAATTTTCCTGTCAAAATCTGGCAAAAAATCTTAAATAAATCTTCTAGATTATCCGATTTAACTAAATTAAAACTTTCTGCTGAAACCGAGTTGATTAAGCCGATGGATTACCAAAGGCATCGCATCAAATTGAGAGTGAATTCAGGAGATGAATATAAAAGAATTAATGCTTGTAAAAAAGAACCTTGGACGGTGAAATGGATTGAAAACTCTCTGCGACCTGGAGAAGTTCTATTTGATATCGGTGCGAACGTTGGAGTTTATTCTTTAGTTGCTGCAAAAGCAACCGAAGGAAAAGCTAAAATTTTTGCTTTTGAACCAGCTTTTTTTAATTTTTCATCTCTTTGTTATAATATAGAACTCAATCATTGCCAAAATTGTATTACTCCCTTTCAAGTTGCTCTTTATTCAAAGACAAGTTTGGTTAATTTTAAATATAGTACTTTATCTCCTGGTTCGGCACTTCATATGCTGGGAAAAACAGATGAGTCATTTGAGTGCGTATACGAACAACCCGTTTTGAGCTATCGTTTAGATGACTTTATTGAAGAATTTAATCTTCCCGTCCCCAATCATCTTAAACTTGATGTAGATGGGACTGAATTAGATATTATTGATGGCTCTTCCAAAATGCTTTCCGACGCTCGCTTAAAAACTTTAATGATCGAATTGAATGAAGATAGCGATCGCTCGGATGAAAAACTTGTAGATTTTCTTGCAGAAAAAGGTTTTATACTGCAAGAAAGACACCTTAGAATTAATGATAAAGGAATGAGAAATCCCTATTCTTTTTGTATTTTCTCAAGGGGCGGCGAATGAAAGTACTTTTCATAATGCGCAATCAAGCTTATATGCGCAATTATGAGTCAACGCTTATCGCTTTAGCTCAAAGAAACCATCAAATTCAAATAAGATTTAACGATTCTAAAGATAACGATCGCCTCGTTGAAAGCTTATCGCAACAGTTTCCACAAATTACTTATTCTTATGAAGTTCTTCCTCGACGTAACGATCTTTGGAAAAGCTTATTAAGGTTAATTAGAGCAATTAGAGATTATTTGACTTACCTATCCCCAGAATATGCTCAAGCCAAAAAATTAAGAAAAAGAGTTGAAGAAACATTAGGTTGGCTAGGAGTAAGTTTAATTCCAATTATTAAACTAATAAGTTTGTTGCCTCAAAATATCGGTCTGAATTTAATTAAACAAATAATTGATATTATAGAGCGAATAATACCAATCGACAAAACGATTAGCACCGTTCTAGAACGAGAAAACCCCGATTTAATTCTTATTACCCCTTTAGTCGATTTTGACTGCGTTCAAAGAGATTATCTAAAAGCTGCTAAGAGTTTGGGAATTTATTGTATATTGTGCGTTCATAGTTGGGACAATCTTACTAACAAAGGTTCCATTCATATTCATCCCGATCGCGTCTTACTTTGGAATAAAATTCAAAAACAAGAAGCCATAGAAATTCACGATATCGAACCAAAAAAAGTTATCGTTACGGGCGCTCAATGCTATGACAAGTGGTTTGAAAGGAAACCGAGTATTTCCAAAAAGGAATTTCTAGAAAAAGCTGGATTAAAAGAAGAAAATGATTACCTTCTTTATCTGTGTTCTTCTCCCTTTATTGCTCCCGATGAAGTCAGTTTTGTGAGAGAGTTATTAGCAAAAATTAGAAAGGCAGAACATCCTAAAATCAGAAAAATAGGGTTACTAATTCGTCCCCATCCGCAAAATGCAACTCAGTGGAATGAAGTAGAGTTTGCCCGTGAGAATAATGCTGTTATATGGCCTCGCGGCGGTCAAAATCCAGTCACCGAAGAAGCGAGAGCGAACTTTTATGACTCGCTATATTACAGCGTTAGCGCGATCGGAATTAATACGTCTGCCATGATTGAAGCAGGAATATTAGGAAAACCCGTTTATTCAATCCTCGATTCTCGTTTTAAAGATACGCAGGAAGGAACGCTACATTTTCATCATTTAATTCGAGGTGGATTGTTGCAGATGAGTGCTTCGATCGAAGAATTTATCGGACAATTAACCTTGATGTTAGAAGACGATCGACATCAATATCAAGATAAGATTAAACATTTTATCAATGAGTTTGTTCGTCCTTATGGTTTAGAAACTCCTTGTACTCCAATTGTAGTTAAATCAATTGAGGAAATAGAAGCGATCGCAACAAGTAATGCCGAATCTATACCACTTTGGAACTATGGATTTAGAGCTATCTTGTTTCCATTTGCTCTTATTTTACAAGGACTCGAATATAGTTACAAAAAAATCAAAGGTGTTTATTCAAGAGCGATCCCAAAAAGTAAAATAGCTGCATGAAACTCCGATCTGTTATGATACGTCTCCATAGGAGTGATAATCGTGGTTTTTGAGGAGCGAACGATGGAGCGTCTATTAAAGATAGAAAACTTTGAGATAAGCGATCGCAGCGATTGTTATGTTATTGCTGAGATCGGTAACAATCACCAAGGCAATTTAGATAAATGCAAAGAAATGTTCCGCGTCGCCAAAGAATGTGGCGCTCATTCGGTTAAGCTTCAGAAGCGAGACAATCGCTCTTTGTACACCAAAGAAGCTTATAACAAGTCCTACGACCACGAAAATAGCTTTGGCAATACTTATGGAGAGCATCGAGAATTTTTAGAGTTTGATGCTAGCGAATACCGCGAACTCAAGCAATATGCCGAAGAAATAGGCATTACTTTCTTTGCCACAGCTTTCGATCTTCCCAGCGCTGACTTTTTGGCAGAACTAGATATGCCAGCTTACAAAATTGCTTCGGGGGATTTGAGAAGTCTTCCTTTGATTAAATACGTCGCTCAATTCCAAAAACCGATGATTATCAGCACGGGAGCGGCAACTATAGAAGACGTACAACGGGTATATGACGAAATTATGCCCATCAACAACCAATTGTGCTTCCTTCAGTGTACTGCTACCTATCCCGCAGAATTTGAAGAATTAGACCTCAGAGTTGTTGAAACCTATCGCGAACTGTTCCCCAACGTAGTAGCAGGACTTTCTAGCCACGATAACGGCATTGCTATGGCAGTAGCAGCCTATGTTTTGGGAGCGCGAGTGATTGAGAAGCATTTTACTCTCAACAGAGCCATGAAAGGGACAGATCACGCTTTCTCTCTCGAACCCGTTGGCTTGCGCAAGATGGTACGAGATCTCAAACGAACCCGCATTGCACTCGGAGACGGTCAGAAGCGCATTCACCTCAACGAACGTTCGGCTTATCTGAAAATGGGTAAAAAATTGGTGGCTGCTCGCGATTTACCAACGGGTCACGTTTTAACTTACGCAGATATCGCTATGAAATCTCCTGGCGATGGCTTACCTCCCTACGAACTAGATAATCTCGTCGGTAAGGTTTTAACTGCACCTTTAAATGCCGACGAATCAATTAGTTTGGCGGTATTAGAAAATCGCGTTGAGTCGGTAGTGGCGTGAAGCATTTCGACCTTTCAGGCAAGATAGCAATCGTTACAGGCGTTCTCGGCAAGCTGGGAGCGACTTGGTGCGATGCTTTGCTCGAAGCGGGTGCAACGGTGGTGGGGATAGATTTGCCTGCGGCGAAGCTATCTCCCTCCTTTAGCGACATACAAAATCGATACGGTTCGTCGCGTTTACAATTGTATCGCGGCGATATCGGCGATCGCACTTTCTTAATTGAAACGCGCGATCGCATACTTAGCGAGGTGGGAACGCCTGCAATTCTTGTCAACAATGCGGGAATCGATCAACCTCCAGGCCCCGCGAAAACTTATCTTTTAGAAGACGTACCCATAGAAGTTTGCCGCCAAGTGTTTGAAGTAAACATCTTGGGTGCTTTTCAGGTCACGCAAATCTTTGGCAGTGCGATGGTGAAAGCGGGACGGGGTTCGATTATTAATATCGGCTCGTTGTATGCTAGCGTCTCTCCCGACGTGCGTTTATACGAACATTTGGATTGCAACCCACCTTTCTTAAAACCGCCTGCCTACGGCGCTTCTAAAGCCGCCTTGATTAACTTAACTAAATACTTTGCTACCCATTGGGGGCCATCGGGAGTACGGGTAAATGCGCTCTCTCCTGGTGGCGTTTTGGGGGGACAGGATGAAGAATTTAAACGTAAATTTTGCGATCGCGTTCCTTTAGGAAGAATGGCAACCCTTGACGACCTCCGAGGCCCGTTGGTGTTTCTTGCTAGTGATGCTTCTGCTTATGTCAATGGGATTGAATTAAAGGTGGATGGCGGGTTTACGGCTTGGTAAACCCATGCAGCACTCGAACAAATTTCTGAACATAGACTATTTATGGCTACCTTCTTAGATATTAAAACAGTTAAATTATCCCTAAACCAGTTCGTAACCCAAAAGCGCCTTTTCAAACTCGCTGTCTTCTGAGGGACGCATTAAGGGAGTCAAGTTTCTCCTCTCCCCGTCGCCAGGAAACAGAGGAAACCAAGTTGAAGTGGGTAGCGAATAATAGATAGTCAAAACGTAACGTTCTCTTTCTTTGATTCTGCCTCCGTAGTGAAAACAGCGATTGGTGTCGCAAAAAATAGTCGTGCCCTTCCTTCCGATACAAATCGTTTCGTTTTTAGGGTCGATAATGCTGTGTACTTGTTCGTCCTTGAGACGACCGACAGTATAGTTAAAATATTCGGCGATCGCTTTAGATTTATCGGCACTTATAGCAGTGAAAGGCCCTACATTTTCATCTACATCGTCAAGATAAATAAAAACTTTAATTTGCATGGTATCTTCGGGATCGAGATGATAGCGATGAGAAGACCAATCCAATACTTCTCGACTGCTTGCTCTATTGATATCGAAACCAAATAAAATCGGTAAAATGCCAAAATAATTTGCGATCGGAACTAGTAAATTCGGATCGAGTGCTAAACGAGCGATCGCGCAATTAGAATCAAAATCTTTTTTGGAAGATGCAATAAAATCTAAGCTTCCTTTAGATATTAATTTTTGGTTTTCCTTCTTTTGAATAATTTCTTTTGCCTCTATTAGAGCGGTTTCTAAAAGGGAATAACCTTTGAGAGACGCGATCGCAATTCCTATTTCATCATCGATTTTAACCGTGCGATCGATGACCTTATCGATATTTTTTTTAATATATTCTTGAGCGAGTATCTCTCGGAGTTTCCAGGAATCGCGCTTAATAAATCGAGCTATTTCGTAATAATATTGACGATCTTCTCTCGTTCCTTGACTGCGAATATAGTCGCGATCGATTAAATAGATAATTTGTTTGATTAACGCCAGAGATTGAGGATTTTTATCAATTTTACTAATTTTTAATTCGAGCCAACGAAAACTAGATTGTTTAATAACTTCCTTAAAAAAAGGATTATTTAAAAATAAGAGACGAATAAAGAAAATATCTAACTTTTTAAGAAAGGATTGAGCGATCGCACCTAAAGAAAGGCTGGGCATATAGGGAAAAAACGCAATTAAGTTAATGAAAGAAAAAATTAGCCATCCAGAAATGTATCATATTTTTATTTGGCACTCCATATAATTATCGAGGTGAGAGTGGTTATTCCTAAATTAATTCCCAACTGGATTGACGCACAAGAACAAATGGTGGCAACTAGCGAAAAGTTTCCCAAACTCGATCCAGCAACGGGTAAACTATTATGCGAGGTAGTTCGTTCTAAGGCGGCAGATGTCGAAAAAGCAGTGCAATCGAGCAAGAAAGCTCAGTCTGCTTGGGCAGAAGTGCCACCGGTACAGCGAGGTCTGATGCTGCACGAAATCGTCTTAGGAATGAAGAATCGCCAGAAAGAAATTGCAGAAATTGTAGCGGCGGAAACAGGCAAATCGTATAAAGATGCTTATGGAGAAACGGGAGGCGCGATCGCGCTAGGATTATTTTACGCCAGCGAAGGACAGCGATTGTACGGTCGCACTACCACCAGCGGCACGCCTAATAAGTATGCTATGACCGTGCGAATGCCTCTAGGAGTAGCGGGATTGATTATTGCAGCGAATACTCCCATTGCCAATGTTGCTTGGAAAGTGTTTCCCGCGTTGATTTGTGGCAATAGCGCAGTTTTAAAAGCGGCAGAAAATACCCCCGCTACTGCTTGGATATTTGGCGAGATAGCGAAAGAAGCTGGATTACCGCCTGGAGTGCTTAATATCATTCAAGGATACGGAGAAGAAGCAGGTGCGCCTTTAGTCGCGCATCCCGATGTTGCAGTCGTCAGCTTTACGGGTTCGACAGAAGTGGGACGCATCATTCAAAGAGTGGCAGGAGAACGATTTGCGCGAGTTTCCCTAGAATTGGGGGGAAAAAATCCTTTAGTTGTATGCGACGATGCCGATCTCGATAATGCTGTTAAATGGACGTTGCTTTCAGCTTTTAGTAATGCCGGACAGCGTTGTGCTTCGGGAAGTCGTATTATTATTTTTGAGGAAGTTTATGAAGCGTTTCGCGATCGCCTAGTCGAGAAAACCAAACAACTTAAAATAGGTACAGCAGACGACGACGATTTAGGGCCAATCATCAACGAATCTCAGCTTCAGAATATGATAGCAGCGGTTGCGAAAGCCAAGGCAGCAGGCGCTACTATTTTAATCGGTGGCGATCGCTTTTCTTCTCCAGGATTCTATATGGCTCCTACTTTATTAGAAAACGTCGATCCCCAAGCAGAAATTTCCCAATGCGAATTATTTGGCCCCATTGCCATTCTCTATCGCGTCAAAGACTTTGAGGAAGCTTTAGCTTTAGCTAACGATTCTCCTTACGGGTTAACTGCCTCGATTCACACTCGCAGCTTACATCGAGCGGTGCGTTTTTGCGATAAAGTTCGTAGTGGCGTTGTAGTGGTCAACGCAGGAACTTATGGAAGCGAACCCCATATGCCTTTCGGCGGACTCAAACAATCGGGTAACGGTACTCGCGAACCAGGAACAGAAGCGCTTGATGTCTATTCTGAATTAAAAGATGTTTATATTAACATCGACCCCAGTCAACTTTAGTATGTCTTTTATTGAATATATAGTGGTTCTCTTATTGAGTGAGGTACAAATTTTTCCCATTCCCCATTCCCCATTCCCCATTCCCTTTTTCAAGACCAGACTGTACCTCACTTTACCAAGAATTGCTATAATATGTCAGACTTTCAGAGTATTTTAGACTTTTGGTTTGGAAAACCAGACGAGCCAAATTATGGCAGATCGCGTAAAGAATGGTTCGTCAAAAACTCGATCTTTGATGAGAAAGTACGATCGCGCTTCCTAAAAACCTATCAAAAAGCAGCTTCAGGCGAATTCGATTCTTGGCAAGAATCCCCTTTAAGTTGTTTGGCATTGATTATCGCGATCGACCAATTTCCTCGTAATATGTTCCGCAATACGCCTCAAGCATTTGCAACCGACGATCGCGCTTTACCATAATTCTTCCAGTTGAAAGCCCTGTGACTTTAGTCCAGGGACGGGCGGTATAAACGCCTGGCAAAGCACAGGCGACACGCCCTCATGAAA
>JALOOL010000361.1 GCA_025454425.1 Hydrococcus sp. Prado102
CGCAGCGATGGTAATAATTTTATCGTCGAGATTGAAGGGGCACAATTACAATTGCCAGACGGCAAGCCGTTTCGTTCCCAAAACCCCGTAGCTGGAATTAGCGAAATTGTTATTACCAATCTCGACGATAACACGATTCAAATTAGCGCGATCGGAGAAACCGCACTGCCGCAAGTAGAATTATATGATAGCGATGCTGGATTAATATTTGGTTTAACCCCAGTCAATGCTAATGCACAAACTCCCACCCCCCCGCAACCAGAAGGAAATCAGCAGAGTCAAATTATCCCAGTGACAGGAGTACAACTCAATCCAACTGAAACGGGAATCGAATTACTCTTACAAACGCCAACCGGAGGCACCGAACAATTACAACCCAATAATGTCAGCCAAGGGAATAATTTCATTGCCGATATTCCCAACGCGCAACTGCAACTACCAGATAGCAAACCATTTCGCGCCGAACAACCAATAGAAGGAATTAGCTCCGTTACGGTTAATAATCTCGATGCAAGTACCATTCGCGTCAGCGCAATTGGAGAAACAGCGCTACCACAAGTGGAATTATTCGATAGCGATTCTGGATTAATCTTTGGGTTGACTCCAGTTAACTCATCCGCACAAACACCATCACAAACGCAGACGCAAGAAATTATTCCCATCACCAACGTACAAATCAATCCTACCGAGACAGGGATCGAGTTATTTTTACAAACGCCACCAGGGAGTGCCGAACAATTACAACCCAATAACGTTAGTCAGGGTAACAACTTCATCGTCGATATTCAAGGCGTACAACTGCAACTACCAGACAGTAAACCATTTCGTGTCGAACAACCAATAGAAGGGATTGGCTCTGTCACAATTAACAACACCAACGCTAATACGATGCGCGTTACGGCAGTAGGAGAAACAGCACTGCCACAAGTCGAATTATTCGATAGCGATTCTGGATTGATTTTTGGTTTTACCCCAGTAGAATCATCGGCACAAACCCCCACTCCCTCCCAACCAGAGGAAGGTCAAATCGTAACGATAGAAAGTGTAAAACTCAACCCCACCGAAACGGGATTTGAAATTCTCTTACTCACTCCCACAGGTGATGCACAACAGTTGCGAGTTGTCAATGTTTCAGCCGAAAATAATTTTCTTGCCCAGATTCCCAATGCTCAACTACAAAAGCCATTCCGCCAAGAAAATCCCATCGAAGGCGTGAGCGAAGTAACGGTAACGAATAGAGATGAAAATACGGTGCTAGTAACCGTTGTCGGAGAAGACCAACAGCCGACGGTAGAGTTGTTTGATAGCGAAGAAGGTTTAATTTTTAGTGCCATAAGCGAAGAATCAATCGCACAAGAAGAAGATATCGAATTAGTTGTAACGGGCGATCGAGATGGCTATCGCGTCCCTAATGCCAGCGGCGGGACGGGGACGGACACCCCCTTGCGGGATATTCCGCAAGCCATTCAGGTGGTGCCCCAGCAAGTTTTAAGAGATACTCGATCCCGGAAGATTACCGATGCGCTTGAAAATGTTCCTGCTGCGGTTAATATATCGGGAACGACTGGTACCAGAGAATATTATTTGCTGCGGGGCTTTGAAACCTACAGCGCACTGATTAATGGCTTACCTGGCGATCCTCTTAATGATGCCAGTTATATCAACGTCGATCGCATTGAAGTTTTAAGAGGGCCAGCTTCTGCTCTTTATGGGGATCTTGGAGCAGGTGGAACCATTAACTTTGTGACTCGCCAGCCCCTCAGCGAGCCATTCTCTGAAGTAAGTGCAACCGTTGGGAATTATAACTTTTACGAGGGTATCGTCGATACCTCTGGCCCACTTAATTCATCTAAAACAATCCTCTACCGCTTGATTGCTGGTCTTCGCAGCGATGGCACGATTGTTGACTTTAACACGGGTAGAACCGTCACGCTTGCTCCTAGCTTGAGTTTTAGAATTGGAGAGCGAACTAATTTAACCGTGGAAGGAAATATTTATTTTTTAAAGCGGAATGGAGGACAACCACCAGGACTGCCCGTAAGCGGAACCCTACTGCCCAACCCCAATGGCGAAATACCGCTTAGTTTCAGTGCCACTGGGCCAGGTGTAGAACAGTTCATCACGACAGGTAGAGTGGAGTATCGCCTAGAACACGAATTTAGTCAGCAATGGAAAATTCGCAATGCCTTCCGCTATTCCTTTTATTATGATGATGACGAAGATGAAAATGATGGCGTATATCTCTTTCAAGGCAGTTTGGCTGAAGATGGACGTACTCTGAGCCGAACAGGTGTTCGCAATAATAGTTTCGCCAGTACTTATTTGCTGGATACCAATGTAATAGGCAATCTGAGAACCGGAACAGTTGAGCATGAATTACTATTTGGCTTTAGTTTGCTCCGTCGCACAGATGATAACCTGTTTGAGTTTGATATTCCGGCGGCTCCCGTCGATGTGTTTGACCCAGTGTACGACCAGAGCATTGCCCCCGATGCAGTGGGAACTATTGACGATTCTTTTATTACTAGGGATACACTCGGTATCTATCTTCAGAATCGGATTACGCTACTGCCTAATCTCAAGTTTCTGTTAGGTGGGCGCTTCGACTTCTTTGACGAACAAACGACCAATCGGGTAGACGATACGGAAAGTAGCCAATCGGGTGACGCTTTCAGCCCTCGCGTGGGAATTGTCTATCAACCGATTCCTCCTATTTCTTTATACGCTAGCTATTCCCGTTCGTTTACCCCCTCCATCGGCGTTTCGGCAACTGGAGAAACATTTGAGCCGGAGCGAGGCACCCAGTATGAAGTCGGTATCAAAGCCGATATAACCTCTCGCTTGTCTGCAACACTGGCGCTATACGATCTAACTCGTACTAATGTCACGACGACCGATCCCGATAATCCGGTTTTTTCAGTCCAAAGTGGCGAACAGAGAAGCCGTGGAGTTGAGTTTGATGTAACGGGTGAAATTTTACCAGGCTGGGAAATTATTGCAGGCTACGCCTATACCGATGCCAGAATTGTTGAAGATAATGATGTTCCAGTCGATAATCGATTATTTTCCGTACCGGAACACGCCTTTAATATCTGGACGACCTATCGCATTCAAAGCGGGTTTGCGGAAGGGTTGGGATTTGGTTTAGGGCTTTATTACCTGGGCGATCGCCCCATTGATAACGCCAATACCGTTGACTTACCTAGCTTTCTGAGAACGGATGCAGCTATTTTTTACGAGCGAGGTCAATTTCGCGCAGCACTCAACATCCGTAACCTCTTTGATATTGAAAATTATACTGCGGGTGGATCGAGCGAATTCGTTTCAGTCGGCACTCCCTTTACTATCCAAGGTTCGCTCTCCTGGCAATTTTAGGTATGGTTCGCAAAATTTTGGGATGGCTTAGGTTCAGTTTGGCGATCGCCTTAACGCTCATTTTATTCTCTGCTTGCCAAGATCGTACAATTAATCCTCCCCTCTCCCGCGATCGCGCTACTACGGCGCAACCATGCAGAGTGGTTCGGCATCAGATGGGAGAAACCTGTATTCCCCTACATCCTAAAAGAGTTATAACCCTCAATCCTTCTACTTTTGCCAATTGTTGGATTTTGGGGATCGAGCCAATTGGATCGGCAGATGAAATTGGTGCCCCGCTTCCAGACTATCTTCAAGGCAAAGTAAAACAAGCCGAATTTATTGGTAGTTACGATTCTCCCAATCTAGAAAAGATTGCGCGACTGAAGCCCGACTTAATTTTGTCAAACTCAAACATGAAAGGGATTTACAAACAGCTATCCCAAATTGCCCCAACCATTCAACTCAATACTCCTTTTCCTCCTCTTGGTTGGAAGTATGAACTTAGAGAACTTGCTCGGATCTTAGGCAAAGAAGCAGTAAGCCAACAGCTTATAGATCGCTATTCGCAACGGATCGAACGATTCAAGAAGGCTTTAGGCGATCGCCGCCATACTCTTACGGTTTCTACGGCAGCCACGGGAGAAGGCGTACTCTGGGCATATGGAAGAAAGCATTTTTCGGGGACGATTCTCGAAGATCTCGACCTGCAACGTCCGCGATCGCAAAGTGGAGATACATTTTATGTGGAGAACCTTTCAGAAGAAACTATATCAGATATCGATGGAGATGTTCTCTTTTTTATGCTTTGGGGCGATCAAGCCCGGATAACCTTAGAGAAACTGAAGCGCAGACCGTTATGGCAACGGCTAATCGTTGTTCGACGCGATCGCGTTTATTTCGTCGGCGAACATTGGCATGAATCTGATTTTTACGCGATTAATGCTATCCTTGATGACCTGGAAAAATACCTTGTTAATACGCCACAAACCTACGATCGAACTTGAAAAGTACCTTATCAATCATCCGAATTCAACCAGTCAGTTGCCTCTGGGATTGCGATCGCGCCTGCGTTGTCGCCTTTTCTTCCCCTCGCAAACCTACTTACCTCTTTAGTACCCTTCCCCCAGAATCTGCCCCAGCACTCCTACAACTTGCCCAGCAATACACCAATAGCAAAACGGGCAACATTCCCTACGACAAATTACCTGAAGAATTGCAAGAAATAGCCATTGCCAAAATCCCCGCTATTACACGCGAAGCGCTCTAGAGTTAGTAAGAGCGGTGCAATTAACCTAAAATTTTATGAGCAACTTAGTATCTCGTAGGATCAAGCCATTTTTCTCGATCGCTTTACTATTGCTTTTGGTTACAAGTTGTGCCAAACTTTCCAGCGAGAAGAACGTTACTTCAATACAGCAGCCAGGTGTAACTACAGAATGTCGAATCATTCAGCATGAGTTTGGCGAAACCTGCGTCCCACTTCAACCACAGAGGATTATTGCTTTAAGCCCTGACATCGCACTCGATCCCATCATCGCTCTTGGGATTGTGCCAGTTGGTTATACGTCTTATTATAACGGCACAGGAAAAGAAGTTCTTTCTAGTGTATCGTTTGATGATGTTAAAGGAGCTACGAGTGTTGGGACTTCAGACCAGCCTTCACTCGAAAAAATTTTTATGCTCAAACCCGATTTGATCTTAGCAACGAAGAACGATCCATACAAATTGTTATCCGCGATCGCGCCTACCGTCGTAGTGCCTTCTCCGAATCTTGATAAACCAGCCAATGAAGCTTTCTTTAAGGAAAATCTGCGATATATAGGCAAAGTCCTTGGCGAAGAGGCAAAAGCTGAGGAAGTGTTAGAGCAATACCACAAACGAATTGAACAATTGCAGCAACGCTTAGGAAACCAGTTGAAACAAATAGAAGTTTCCTTAATTTATTATAGCGATGGTTATGTTTATACACCTGCAAAAAACTATGATGCAAGTGCTGATGTTCTAATTGATACGGGGCTGCGCTACAAACGCCCACTTCTGGGCGCTAACTTCAGCATTGAAAGCATGAAAGAATACGATACTGACGTTTTATTTATTATTAATCTTAACCGAAAACCACTCAGCTTTTTTTCCCAACATCCCATCTTTAGTCGCCTCCAAGCCGTCAAAAACAATCGAACTTATCTTGTAAATCTAGAAAGATGGGATACAAGGGGGATTTTAGGAGCGAATCAAATCTTGGATGACTTGTTTAAATACTTGCTATAAGTCAGTTATCAGTATTTTCTAATTGTTTTAAAGAAAGAGTGTCAGCGCGATCGCCCGTCTATTCTATGTAAGATTAATCCCCGATTGAACCTTCCAAAGATTGGTATAAATTCCCTTTTTTTCTAGCAATTGTTCGTGAGTTCCCGACTCAACAAATTTGCCCCTTTCCATCACATAAATGCAATCGGCATGGCGAATCGTAGAAAGACGATGGGCGATCGCGAT
>JALOOL010000362.1 GCA_025454425.1 Hydrococcus sp. Prado102
GCTTTTCCTAATGTTTGTCCGAATTTGTCTTTGAGATTAGCACCAATCGTAATGGTGTAATTTTTATTGGGTTCCAACGACCAAGGATTGAAGTTTACTATTGGTTCATTCTCATAAGCTTGTAAAAGTTTAATCGATTTTTTGGGTGCTGGAGTAATTTTAATATTCTCTAACGCCGATTCCGCAACCAACCCATTATTAAACTTTAGTTGAGGACTTCCTTTAATAAAGCGTCCGTAAGCAACTCCTCTATCCAAAGCACCATAAGATTGTAAATTATCGAAAGCTAATGCTTTGTACGTAGAAGCATAACTACTCCACTTCTTATCGCTTGCCAAATTCCCCCTCACCGGACGCAATCCAGGAGAAAATGTAATCGTATAACGAGTCGATTTTTTTAATTCTTGTTGAGGCGCAATCTCATAATTCCAAGTACGCGCAGAAGGATCGAATTTTTCCTGGGGTTGTTCTTCTTCGGATGAGTTTACTTCTTCTTTAAGCGTTACATTAACTCCAACTCCCTTATCGCTTCCCGTGGGTAAGAATAATAAATGTTCTCGAATCGAATCGAGGTCTAACTCTACATTAGAAGTAAAGGTTAAATTAGGTTTCAAATCGATAGGACTATCATCAGCATCTTTAGGGATAAGACTTCCTGGTAAGTTGCTAATATTAATCGTTTCTGTATTAAACGTCCAAGCTAAATCTTGTTCCAATTGATGGTTGCTTAAATCTTTTAATCCAGCTTTAAGGGTTACTTGAAAGCGAGTTGCTTTCGGTAAAGCTTCATCTGCTTGAAACCCGACCATACGAGGAGTCAAAAACCGAAACTTCCCTGCTACTGGCGGTAAAACTTCAAACTTTTTTAGAAGTTCTTTTTGGTCGTCGCTATCGATTTGTTCGACAGGAATTAACGGATACTTAAAACGAACGCGAATTTGTGCTAAAGCTTCCGTTTGTTCGGTAGGACTAATTTGTTCTATCCAATCGGGTAACTGTGGAAGAGGTAGCGAAGCGATAGAAGGTAGCGGTTCTACACCCGATTTTATTTTAATTAATCCACATCCCGCTATTCCTAAAACGAGGATAAAAATTAGTAAAAATTGTACAAAAAACTTAATAAACTTCGCGATCGCGTTCATTAACCACACCCTCACCGATTATTCCTGTCATAACCGATGAAAAGGGCGATCGGGGAAATTTCTACAATTCTTAATCAATCGAACTTGTTAAGAGGTTACATATTCAAATTAGGGCAATAGGCAATAGGCAATAGGCAACAGATACCCTTTATGAGTTCTAAAAGAATTTTGGCTAATAGCAAGGACAATTTATTGCTTTCTCTCTCCCCTCTCTCTGCGCCTCTGCGCCTCTGCGTGAGACATTAAAAACCGCTAGCTTTTCCAGCAGATTTACGGCGATCGCTCGCACCCAAAAAAGAGTTATCTTTTAAATTAACTTGAATAGATTCTGCTGCACCCCACGTCAAAAAAGGAACAACTTTATATCCCTTCTCCCAAAGTTTTTGTACGGTTTTAGAATTGAGTGCATAAGGTTCGCTTAAAACAAAATTAGGACTTCCTTGATAATGAATTCGAGGTGAATTTACAGCGCGATCTACTGTCATCCCATAATCGATAATATTAGTAATAACTTGCACGACAGTTGTCGGAATTGTCGAACCCCCAGGACTCCCCGTCACCAAGAAAACCTTACCATCTTTAGTAACAATTGTAGGCGACATGGAACTGAGAGGACGTTTGCCAGGTTCGATAAGATTAGCTTCTCCTTGTACCAATCCAAATTGATTCGCTACGCCAGGTTTGCTAGTAAAATCATCCATTTCATTGTTGAGGAAAAATCCCGTATCCGAAGCAATTACTCCTGCGCCAAAATTAGAATTAATGGTATAAGTAACCGCAACAGCATTGCCATATCTATCAACTACTGAATAATGCGTTGTATTGGTTCCTTCTTTTGAATAATTTTGTTCTATATTGTTGCGATCGCGATTAATATTACCTCGAATTCGAGCGGCATATCGTTCGGAAAGAAGCTTATCCATAGGAATTTTAACAAAAGCTGGATCGCCTAAATAAATATTGCGATCGCGATAAGCATAAAGCATCGCCGAAAACATTAAATCCAAACTATCAACCGAATGAAACCCCAATCCCTTGAGATTATATCCTTCCAAAATATTGAGCATTTGACAAACTGTTATCCCGCCGCCTGGAGGAGGTGACGAAACAATTTCATAACCTCGATAATTACATCGAATTGGTTCTCGATTGACAACTGAATAATTCGCAAAATCTTTTAAACTAAGAATGCCTCCATTAGCTTGACTTGCATTAATAATTTTATGAGCGATCGCGCCTTTATAAAAAATATCCGTTCCTTGAGTTGCGATCGATTTAAGCGTTCGAGCTAAATCTTTTTGAATTAAGCGATCGCCAACTTCATAAGAATCTTTCCCATTTTTTAAAAAGATATTAGCAATATTAGCATCTTGAAATTTATCTCGATTTGCTTGTAAAATACGTATATCTCCTGCTTGTAAAATAAACCCTTTTTCTGCCAATGCGAGCGCAGGATTTATAACTTGTTGACGAGATAAAGTTCCATATTTAGATAAGGCAAAATCGAGTCCTTTTACCGTTCCAGGTACGCCAACCGCAAGATAACCTTTAGTGCTGAGTCCATCAATAACCTTCCCTTCTTTATCGAGATACATATTGCGATTAGCAGCTAAAGGAGCCTTTTCTCGAAAATCGATAAAAATCTCTTTTCCATCCGCTAAATGAATCAACATAAATCCCCCGCCGCCTAAATTCCCGCAACAAGGATCGGTTACGGCGAGTGCATAACCCACTGCTACAGCAGCATCGATCGCATTTCCACCTGCTAATAAGATTTTTATTCCTACTTGAGACGCTTCGTGTTGAGTAGTAACAATCATGCCATTTTTTGCCGATACAGCAGTAGAAGAAGCGCTATTATCGGGACAAAAATAAGTTTTACAACTCAACCAACTGAGAATTTGATATACATAAGTTAAAGGATGGTAAATGCTACCTGCAATAATAATATCTAAAGCTATAAAAAGAAAAAAAATACCAGAGCTTGTTAATAGAATAAGGAAAATCTTTTTACAAAGTTTTCGTAGATTCATCAAATTTAATTAAGAGAATTATTGCTGCGATCGCACCATCTTTTTTTATTTTAATAATGCAAGTGGCTAGTTACTGAGATTAAGCAACAACCGCAGGGGAATTAATTCCCCTGCTCATATATTAAATCTGTTTAAACGGACTGAAACACTTATGGAATCGTTTTTAGACGACTTTAAATATGAGAAAGCGATTAAAATCTTTGACGGTTATTAATATTGGTGCAAGACCTTAGTTTAAACGGACTAAAAACCATTAACCTAGTTCTTAAACCGACTTTTAAGATTAGCCAAGGAATTAATTCCTTGGCAGACTAATTGAAAAAGCGAAAACTTCTAAATTGCAACTTAGATTATCGATTATTTATTCCAACGCTGAGTAGCTTCGGCAAGGCGCTGTCCAAACCTTTCTGCTGTAAGGCGATCGCCAGGATCGATAGTTGCTTCTTTACCGCTCATATCCAGGGGACTTTGCCCCATTACGCCTAAGAATCCTCCCAAGCGATTAATCCCATCGTCCTTACCAAACAAAAAGCTTTGTAAATCTCCAAGATTAACCCAAATCATCCCATGCTGAGCGGCATTTGTCGCTAAATATAAAAGCGTTCCTTGCTTGTCGCCGCTCGGAGAACTAGAATGCGTAAAGCCGCCTGCAATTTTATCTTTCCAACCGTGTTGGAACCAAACCGAGCTTGCGGCATCGACAAATGCCTTAAACTGAGCGGCAGCACCGCCCATATAAGTCGGAGTACCAAACGCGATCGCATCGGCTTGGTTAAGCTTCTCCATTATTGCATCGTCTTGCCAGCGACCGTTAACAATTTGTTCTCCAACAATGCGCAATAGCTCGACTTTTGTCCCAGGAACATTACTAGCGCCTTCTGCGACTGCTTGAGCCATCAAATGCGTGTGACCGGAACCAGAAAAATAGATAATTGCAACAGTTGACATAAACTTATGATTATCCTCATATCCAACCCAAAAAATGCTAAAGGCGATCGAGGGGAAATGTAAAGTACGCACTTTTAAGTAAGATGGTCACTTTAAGGAAATTATTTCGACTTTTTAGGTCAAAAATAGTAAAATAAAAGCTTTTTCTCTAAATTCTTGTAAGTTTTTCCTAAAAAAATCTATCGTTAGAGCTATTGATACACATTTAAAATAGTCTTTTTATTAAAATATTTATTTAGCTTTTCACTATAAATTAAAATCATTATTCGCTTAAGATAGACGATTAACTTGTCGAACGAACCCTTGTTAATAGTGAAATCATAAAATTAGATTATGAGATAAAAACAAACAGTTAAATTAAGCTCAAACCTTTTTAAGTTATTCTTTAGAATGATTGACGAGAGGTAAACAGACAATTAATATATAAATTCAGAATCCTCAATCGAGATAGTTAAAACGCCGTTTTGCTCTAAGATAAAAATATTTTAAAAGAATCTCAAAAAGATAACCACGAGCAGTCAGCCGCGATCGCAGTCAGATTGACTTGACCTTAGCTTAAGAAAACACAAAGGAAGATGTTCATGTTAAAGCAATTTACTAAGTTAGTGTCAAGATTCCGTGACGAGCCACAAGACTACAAACCGATTAAATTTGTTTTAAATAGCCCAAATGAATTCGAGAATGTAGCGGGTGTCGAGTATCAAATAACAACATTCCAAGAGATAGCAGAATATGGATGCTTTAAATACGAACAAGAAGCCGTAGTTATTTGTAAAGACACAAAAACCAAAGACGATCGCGGATTAACTATTTATATAACTGAAACGGGTCAGCCATTCGTCTATGTCCATATCCGCAATGCTTTTCCGGTTCGCGGCATCTTCGATCGCCCTGCTATAGTCACATAATGAAATATTTGGCTCAATCTTTAGGATGAGTTGATTTCTTGGTTTTTTCTTCTACAGGACTGACGCAGAGACACCCTAGGTAAGGTGGGCATTGCCCACCTTACCATACACATAGTATAAAAACTCTCCCGATCGCGTAAGTCCTATTCTAAAATCTCTGACTCTTGAAAGGTGTAATCTGCGAATAACTTTGTGTAATTTAATACAAAGTATGTAGGAGACACTCAAGGATGAATGTTACACAATCCGAACTCAGGGATGAAGTTCGACTGCTTGCAGAAGAAGCTTTCGATCGCAATTTAATTTCTGGTTACGGCGACGGTGAAAATAATAATGAATTCCAAATAGTTTTTAAAGGTAAACCCCGACATCTTTCATTAGAACGCGCTCGTTCTTTCTTAGTCAAACTAATTGTAGGAGACAAAGAAAAATAGATCGTTTTGGAATAACAGCTAGTTTTTCAGCCAATAAAACGAGATTAAAAAGATAAAAAACTCAAATTTTGTTAAAAACGGGAAAAATTTTATCCATCTTTTTCCCTTTCCCCTTTCCCAAATAAGAACAAGAATTTATATTCTAATTGGTTTAAGTTCGTTGTTATGCCAATGATGCTGAAATCTTTCGCTTGTAAAAGGTTTAATAACAAACCGAGGCGGCGTTCCTTCTTGTACGTCAATGCGTAGAAATGAATAGGGACGACGCTTTTTAGCGCCGTAACCGTTGCGTCCGACAAATAACTCAGACTGCGCTACTAATCGCGTCTTTCTTTCCCCACGATCTTCAAAAAAGGTTTCAATT
>JALOOL010000363.1 GCA_025454425.1 Hydrococcus sp. Prado102
ATCTCACCGAAGCGATCGATTATTTGCAACCCGTAATGGCAACAGACGTAGAAGATTATCTCGAAATTACTGGAATTAACGATCGCAAGCAGCTAGCAGAAGCGCACGAAATTCTACAAATGCGCATTAAAGACCATTGGATGTCAGAAGGCGTAACGCTTATCGATCCCGATAGCATTACGATTGACGATACGGTAACTCTGCATCCAGATGTTGTCATCGAACCGCAATCGCACTTACGTGGAAATACGGAGATTGCTTCTGGAAGTCGCATCGGGCCGGGAAGCTTTATCGAAAATAGTCGGATTGGCGAAAACGTAACGGCGATGTATTCTGTCATTATCAATAGCCAAGTTGGAGATGGATGTCGTATAGGCCCATACAGCCATCTGCGAGGCGAGGTAAGCGTAGGAGAAGCTTGCCGCATCGGGAATTTTGTCGAAATGAAAAAAGCGACCGTTGGCAATAAAACTAATATCGCTCACTTGTCTTATATTGGAGATGCAACGCTCGGCGATCGCGTTAATGTCGGTGCGGGAACGATTACTGCCAACTACGACGGCAAAAACAAACATCATACCCAAATAGGCAGTCGCACCAAAACCGGAGCTAACAGCGTTTTCGTCGCTCCCGTCACCATCGGAGAAGATGCAACGATCGCAGCGGGTTCGGTCATTAGCAGGGATGTTCCTAACGAGGCTTTAGCAATTGCCAGAGAACGCCAGAAAAACGTCGAAGGATGGCACGTCAAGGACGATTAAAAGCAATTTAACCTGTAAATTTTCAAAATAATTTGAAATTGCGATTGCCCTTGAGGGCAGTGGCAAAGCCGATCGCGCAGTAGGAGTTTTTTGTTTTTGTGCGCGATCGTTTGTCATATAAGGTTACTTTCTAAATCTCACGCAGAGGCGCTCCAGACGCAGAGAAGGAAGAGAGAGAAAGTGAGATATTATGAATGCAATTTAGCATTTAAATTTGGGAACCCTAGAAAAAAGAGGTTAAAAATTTCAGTAACTATATCTGATGAAACGCAAGAATTTTTTCAAGCGGAACCCTTGGTTAAAGTATATAGGTTGGGTTGCCTTAATTACTTTAATGCTCTTGAATTCAAACATTAAAACGTTCTATGTCTATCGAAACTCTGAGGAAGAATCGAGGGCAACTTTAGAACGTATTAACCAGTACAGAAAACAGTATGGCAGAGCGAAAATAGCGTTTGATGAAAGAGCTTTTGAGCTTGCTAATGCTAGAGCGCGAGATATGAGGCAATATAATTACTACGACCATACCAACCCCAAAACAGGAACGTGTGCTGATACGATAAAAACTAATTTTGGCTTTAGTAATGATGAATTTGTGGCAGAAAATATTTTAGGATATTCAGATTTTTCTGAGGGATTTTTCACTAGATTTGAGGTTAAACCCATGACTGACACGGTAGAATCATGGCTAAATAGTAGAGGACATCGCTATAACCTACTGTTTGAAAATCATGTAGCTGGTGCGGTTGGGTGTTACAAAGATAAATGCGTATTTTTGGGTGTCAATCATAAGCAGTTTGGCAAAGGTTGTCATACAGCAGCAGAGGGAAAACAGCATTGGGATTCTGCCCCGTTGCAACCTGGTGAGATATAACGAGAACAGTTCTTAACCTACTTTACGAGGATAATCAATAACCTATTAAATGCTTTTTTATGGATAACGAGATGTCGAGTCAATTAATTAACCAAAAATACTGGGATGGAGAAGCAAAAAGATGAACCTTACCGAACAAGTCCGGTTGCAGGCAATACAAATACTCAACCAAGAAACGGTATCTCCCGACCAATTCAATAACGTATTGCGTCTGATGGCAAAGTATCGCGCCTTACTCATTCAAAATACGGTAGTCAAACTGCATGGCGTAAAGGTACAGGCAGGGCCATTTGCAGGACTCGAATTCATCGACGCAAGCACTGAAGGGTGTCACGTTCCAAAATTGTTGGGTTGCTATGAATGGGAATTACATGAGATTGTTGAGGCGATCGTTGCTACGGACTACGATGATATCGTTAACATCGGTTGTGCCGAAGGTTACTATGCGATCGGTTTAGCGCGGCGCTGTTCTAATGTCCGCATTCATGCTTATGATACTAACCCCAAAGCTCAAGAGGTTTGTCGCGAGTTAGCAATTCGCAACGGTGTTGAGGAACGGGTAAGGATCGCAGGACTGTTTTCTCCAGAAACTTTCCGAGAGTTTCAAGGACGGCGAGCATTATTTATTATCGATATTGAGGGAAACGAATTAGAACTATTAGAATCCTTAAGCGCCGATGAATTGGCAAACTTCGATTTTTTAATTGAATGCCACGATTGCTTTCAACCTGGAATTTGCGATCGCCTAGCACGTCGCTTAGCCAATACACATTTACAGCGAATTGTCAAGCACCAACTTGGTAACGTAGAACTCCCGCCGCTGTTCGACCAATTAGGTCACTTGGATTATCTGCTGGCTGTTTGGGAATGGCGAATGGGGCCGACTCCTTGGTTAGTTGCTGTTTCGCATCAGTCCAAAGATAGCGTTTTGGGAAGAATATTAGCCGAAGAAAGCACTCAACCAAATCGATAGCCAAATCCGCGCACTGTAATTAAATATTCGGGTTGACTGGGGTCGAGTTCTAACTTTTCTCGCAACCAGCGAATGTGAACGTCTACCGTTTTGGTATCTCCTAAGAAATCTGGTCCCCAAACTTGTTCGATGAGTTGTTCGCGCGACCAAACCCGACGCGGATAGCTCATAAATAACTCTAACAAGCGAAATTCTTTGGGAGATAGATTTATTTCTTCATTTCTGACAATAACGCGACATTCTTGGGTATAAAGGCAAATATCGCGGTATTTACGCACAGAATATTGAGATTGGGCACCAAAGTTTTGACGGCGCAGAAGAGCGCGACAGCGCGCGACTAACTCGCGCATACTAAAGGGTTTGGTGAGATAATCATCTGCGCCTACTTCGAGTCCGAGAACGCGATCCGTTTCGCTGGCTTTGGCTGAGAGCATTAAAATTGGAATGATATTGCCTTGATAGCGCAGCAAGCGACAAATATCTAACCCATGAACTTGAGGCAACATTAAATCTAACACGACGAGATCGAAAGAGCGATCGCTTCCTCCAGTCGCGTTTTGAAGCAAGTTGAGCGCGACTCGTCCATCGTTTGCTATTGCAACCTCATAACCTTCTTCTTCGAGAGCTAAAACTATCATATCCCGAATGACATCTTCGTCTTCAACAACAAGAATGCGATTGTTGTGGACGAATTCAGAGTTGGAAGCATTCTGAGGTACATCGAGAGACAGCATAAAAATATTTTTAACTGGGTTCTAAGCAAATTTATACACCAAAAAACCTCATAAGAACAGTTTTTTTTGGACTTTATGTTTAGTTAAAGATTATTAAATTTAATAAATTGCGGCGATCGACTAATTCGGTTGCCAATAAAAAACCCGCGATCGTCCAAGTTTGATATTTTCTGGCTTCTCGTCCAATTAATCGACCATTTTTCCCATCATAATACTCTGCCCATTCATCTTTTGGCAGGTATCTTGTTGCAATTTCAATGGCTTTATAGGCGATCGCTTCTCTTCCTGTTTTAAGAGCGGCCGCTGTTAATAACCAAAGTAAAACAGGCCAATTCCCGCCATTATGATACGACCACGGTCGATTCTTAGGATCGCATCCCGTTAGTACTTGCCAATCTCTATCTCGTAGAGCCGGAAAACAGATTTTCATCGGCATATATCCGATGAGATCTTCCCATCTGCTTTCGATAACATTCATGATTGCTTGAGATTGTTTTTCGGTTGTTAAGGAAGATAATATGGCAACTAAATTTCCTAAAGAAAAAAAGCGACAATCGAGTTGAGATGGGCCTAAGTTTCCAGCTAAATATCCCCCGTCTTCTGGCAACCATTCGCTCAATTGTGCATAAGGAATTGAATCAGAATAAATATTAAATAAATTAAGTGCTTGTTCGCCGTATTCCTCACTTTTATAGCGATAAATTGTGTTTAAGCGTTCGAGATCTAGCCAGTAATGTTGGCGAATATGATAGATGAGAGGCTCTAATCGATTGCTAACAGCTTGATTAATATTGGCATTTTCTTGATTGTCTAATAAAAGTTCTTTTGCTGCTCGTAAAGCAGTATAAAATAGCGCTTGAATTTCTAGAGGATGACCGTTAATTCCCATGCGTCGGTCAATCATACACGCACCATCGGGAACTAATAAAGTTGGATACATATCAAAACGAGCCGACAAGCAAAGTTCTAGAATTAAACGAATTCCTTTTTGACATTCAGGGGTATGCGCAAAAGAATATTCATCCGTGGCTAAAACGTAAGCTCTCAGGAGAAATAACCACCACAAACACGAATCAACAGGAGTCACTCTACCGATCGCATGGTCGCCAAAATCAGCTTTTAAATATTGTTCTTCATTGTTAGAAGTTACTTTAAAACTCGCAGGCATTAACCCTCGTCCGGGTTCTAAAAAGTCGAGTTGCCTTTCTTTGATTTGAAGTTTTAGGGTTTGGATTAGAAAATGACGAACGATTTCGGTGTTTCCATCAATTAGAAAAACGAGGGCACAGGGAATGAAATCGCGAATAAAACACTGGTCGTAATTGAGTGCTTCGACGCTGGGATCTTTTGCTGCTACGGTTCCGACTGGGAAATCGCCATAATAAATAATCGAGTCGTCTAACGCTTGGCGAGCAATTTCTTTGAGGTAATTTTCGTCCATCATTTAAACCCTATTCCTTAAAAAAATCTCAATAAATCGCGCTTAAATTTTACGCGATCGCACCCGACATTAACTCATCTGCTATTTCAAAATTAGCAGTCACGTTTTGAACGTCATCGAGAGATTCTAACGTATCGATGAGTTTGAGGAGCGATCGCGATTGTTCTGAATCGGTGACTTCAACAATATTATTAGGAATCCAACGCAATTGTGCGTCGATAACTTTAAATCCTTTCTCTTTCAAGGTTACAGAAAGATTGTCTAAATTAGTCGTTTGCGTAAAGACTTCCGCACCTTTACCCTCTTCGTCGTCGTAAGCTTCATAAGTATCCGCACCGCCTTCTAGTGCCGCTTCTAGAAGCGCATCTTCGTCAATCTCTCCCTCGATTTCGACAACCGCTTTTAGCTCGAACATCCAGCTAACGCAACCCGTTTCGCCTAAATTCCCGCCATTTTTGCTAAAAGCTGCCCGCAAATCCGCAGCCGTGCGATTGCGATTGTCGGTTAAGGCTTCGACGATAATCGCTACGCCGCCTATCCCGTAGCCTTCATAGCGAATTTCTTCTAAAATGGTATCGTCTTGATAAGTGCCCGCTCCTTTAGCGATCGCGCGATCGATATTTTCGTTAGGAATTCCAGCAGCTTTTGCTTTTTCAATCGCCGTGCGCAACTGAAAATTACCTGCTGGATCGGGAATGCCATTGCGAGCCGCTACAATAATGGCACGGGATAACTGGGTAAACGTTTTCCCTTTTTTCGCGTCAATTCTTGCTTTTTGGCGTTTGATATTCGCCCACTTACTATGTCCGGCCATACTAGACTCAATAAATCTCTCCAATCTAGATTACCAATAAGCGTTTATTAGGCAACGACGCGATCGTCCAAAATCAATTCACTAGCAACTGATAGACTAGTAGTTGGTCATTGGGGACTGGGGATTGGTGCGTCCTTCGGAGGACAAGGAGGACAAGGGAGACAAGGAAGACTCATTCATTTATCCGTTTCCTCCCTTACTCCTAATGTTTCTTA
>JALOOL010000072.1 GCA_025454425.1 Hydrococcus sp. Prado102
GCCCCCTACGAACTTGCCCCCTACGAACTTGCCCCCTACAGACTCAATCGAAGATACTATTTGCGACCTCGTTTTTACCGACTGGGATTTACTGCCATCCAAGCTTAAGGCGTTGGGAATTGACTTTGAGTTGTACGAAAACGGGCAAAGCTTGTTTATCGACAATGGCGAACTTAGGGCTGGCTTGATGGATAGCGATCCTGTAACCAAAGCCGTTCAATTTGGTTTTGGCTTGCTTGGGGAAAGATGGGCTTCAAGATCGCCTAATTTATTACTGAAGGTAAATAAGTTATGGAAAGATAAGCGATCTTCAAAGAATCTGCCCCCTAACAACTTGCCCCCTAACAACTTGCCCCCTAACAGTTGGGTAGAGAGCAAAAAAATTAGGGGGCAAATCTACCGCTATGCTAGATGGAGAGAAGAGATAGAAGTTAAGGGAGTTAAAAAGAAGGTGAAGCGATCGCAGTATCTAGAAAAAGTGAATGCAGCCGATGAATGACATATTTTTATTTTTTGCCTGCTACCCTGTTGGAATTGCGATCGCGTCTGCTATTCTCTGGAAAGTTTACCGCATGGGAAAAAATGCAGCGGCGCTCGAATTCATGGTTAAATACTTACTGATTTTTAACAATAGCTCGCGTCGCGGCTGGACTGCCAACGATCTGCTAGACGAGTTAGAATCTCGTGGCATCGGTGCCGGATATCATAACCTATACCCATTCGCGCAAAAACTGGTCAACTGCCTGGGGAGAAACCGGCCCTTCTTTTTGAGGAGAAGGAAATAGGTAACCTCTCGTTGGCGGTCGATAAGCCCTTAGCGAGAAAGCCAAATCGCCATTGACAAAAACTTGCCTCGTTGCCCGACTGCCATCGGGGGCCGCCTTGCGAGTGGACGCGCGAAAAGTTACGAGTTTGTGGGGAACGCTACGAACCGGATCGGCATAGACATCCTCAACCTTCAACTGACGAATCGCGCCCCAACGTTCGGCAGTATGGAGCGCTATAGCGAACATGAGTTGGTGAGAAGGAGAAACGAGCGCCCGCTTAATTTTTTGGATATCCCTAGCGCTTAAAATCTCTGCTTGACCGTGGCGACAAATTTTACCCATAATCCCTTTATCTTTAGTAGAAATCGATAGCTAAACAGCAACTATAACCCTTTTTTCCTAACAATATATTACCCCTTATCGCCCCAAGAGCAATCATTACAGAAGAAAAATATTAGTAGATATTTTGTTAAAAATATCAACCAACAAATCTAATAATTAAGCCGTTTGCCCCCTAACCTTATTGGGGTTGATCGACAAATAGACTTGCGTCACTTGAGAAACCGGAACGTTACCGAGCGTATCGGTTTGACCGAAGCTAAATTCAGGAAAAGCATCGAGGGGAACGTCAGCGCCAGTAAGCGCTCCATTGACCGTATTTTGGGCGCTTCCCGCCGCCGCTCGCAATCGGTAAAGAAATTTAACCACGCCCCCGACGTTAAGCGAAGCGTAATCTTCGCCCGTGACTTTTTCGATATCTAATGTGATAGTTCCGTTGGCAAAAGTCATGCTTCCGGCTGGTAAAGCCTCCGCTAATTGTTGAAAAGTTAAATCGTCAATTATTGCCATAAAAAATTGTTTAAAATCTCGATATAATCTTATCAATTAATTTTTTATTTTCAAAGATGCCCGCCCAAACTTTAGCTCAATTATTCGGCCCCAAAGCCACGCGATCGGGAGTAAAAATAACGATGGATTTAACCGATTTTATCGGGGTAGGACTCGCCAACGCGACGACCGCCAGCCCTAGCAAAGCTTGTGCTGCCTATTTAAAATGGCTAGTGACGAATACCGCTCGCTTTGCCGAAGATGCCGAAGCGGGTATAGCAGCCGATACCTTCGCGCCCCAACGCAGCTTTGTCGTTAGGGGTACTAGCAATCAAATCCAAAATCCCATTAACCTTTACGTGTATATTCCCGATACAACCCGCGAATTCGACCCCGATGCGGTGCTATGAGGCGATGCGGTACTACGGAAGGCGGGTGCAACGGCAAAACGGGAACGTATGCGATTGATTACGTCATTCCCGACGCTCCCTACGTTCGCTATCGCTATCCAACAGAGAGTTGGAAAAATATAAATGGAACGAGATTTGAGACGATTCAAAACTCTCCCACTCCAGGTCAAGGCGTTGGCGTGACTTATCGCGTTGGCGTTTATACCGAATGCGAAATGCGCCTCCCTCGAACTGTCAATGATTGTCCCGGTCAGCTTCTTAATCCCAAAATTTTCTTAGCTAGCCGTCGCATGGACGTATTAGGCCCGATTGGCTCTATTGCCTTTGTTCCTTGGCAACAAGGAACGCTTTGCCGACATCTAACCGATTTTGGCAATTACGGGCGCTTCAACGTTGTCGGGCAAAATGGGGTAATTTATGGGTTGGATACGGGTTTAAATTATTTTCGGTCGAACGAGCCAACTACTTTGATGGAGTGCATAACCGATCGATGGGAAGGAACGAGATTTTTCTATAAATTCAAGCCAGTAAAAAGCTTTATCGAACGCGCGGACGGAAAACCGGAAACTGGGCAAAGGACTTGTACTTTTAAAGTGTTTAACTGGGCCAACCAAGTCATACTCGAACAAACTAGAGACATTTGCCCCGAAGCCGTAACCGTTCCATCGACTTATGGCAATAACAAAGGAAGTTTTCGCATCTCTAACAACGATCCAAACAAATTTTTGAGAGTAGTTAGAAGTGATGAAGGCGCGATTAAAGTAGCTAGCGTCTTTTTAGGAAATGTTTTAATTCAAAAACTGCTTTCTCCAGTTGGAAGTCTGTTATATCCCAGAGTTTGCTGGGACTGTGCTGGCGATGAAAAATGTCCTCCAGGAACTTGTGAGGTCAAGTGTAAGAACCATATTTGTTGCTTTGACTCATATGGTCGGGCTGTTAAAACTATCAAAAAATAATCATGGGCGCTTGCGAATCTTTAGCCACCAAAGCCGAACTACAAGCCTTAGAAAAAAGACTGACAGCATTACTGTCAGCCAAGCTCGATAAGTCTGAAAAACCGGAGATTGTTTCAGCAGGAGGTCAAAAAGGCTTGCAACTCTCCAAATCGGAAATTTTACCGGCGGTTGGAACTGTCGCTGCGGCGGCGGCTGCCGCGGCTAGTAAAGCTAGATTTGCCGAACAGCGAGCGCAAGAAGCAAGCAGAGAAGCGAAAGGAGCGACAAAATTGGCGCAAGGAGCGACAAAACTCGCCCAAGCAGTCGCCAACGCGGTTAATGCACTTAAGGGAAAAGTAAGTAAAGCCTTGAGTTTGGCTTCTAGAGCTATAGGAATAGCTCAAGCGGCTCAAGGGCTAGCTAATGCAGCCAAGGGACTAGCTAGCAAAGCATTGGGGCTAATCTCGGGGCTAACAGGAGCAATTCGAGCGCTCGATGCAAGACTAGGCGGTGCCTTGAGCAAGATCGCTGCTTTAGCGAGTAAAGTTTTAGCTATAGCTAATGCTATAGCGACAATTTTTAGCATCATCGCTACTCTCGCCTCTCTAGTACAGCTATACAGGCTGACACAACAGGTCAACGCACTAGAGAAAAAAGTACAAGCTCAAGAAAGGCTCATTCAACAATTATTTAATATTGTTAAATTTATTCAAGCCGAACTAGCGCGCGTTGGCGGCGTTGCTAGCAGTGCTTTAAATAATGCGTTTTCTGCTTTGAGTAGAGCAACGAGCGCTCTGAGTCAATCTTCTCAAGCTATTAGTACTGCACAAAGCGCTCTATCGCAGGCAATAAGTGCAGCACGAAATGCTGCTATTGCTACTGCTGCTGCTGCTGCTGCTAGTGCCTTGGCTAATGCTGCGATATCGAGAGCCAATCAAGCTTGGAATACTGCTAATAATGCTCTCAACAAGGCAAATGAAGCTTTGCGAAGATCTAATCAAAGCCCGCGAACAATAATCAGACAAACCAATAATTATATCGATCGCACGGTAACTAAGATAGACCGGCGACAATTCATCGAACGCATCGAGGGCAAGCCAGGGAGGGATGGAAAAGATGGCGTTAACGGACTCAACGGAAAGGACGGTAAAGACGTGAACCCAGCAGATTTGGAATGGATTAAAAGAATGCTCGGCAGAATTGACGGTACGACCACCGCGACTCAAGCTACCACTATTGCTAATTTAACGCTAAGCAACAAAATCAGTTCGACTTTAACTTCGTTCAATAACTTCAGTAAAAAAGCGTGGGCGGCGACGCGCATGGATAAAGTGCTAAACGCCATCAATACCGTGCTGCTGTTCCACAACGCCGCGATGCTATCTCGCAACCTTGCCGTTAGCTTGGGAGATACGGCCACGACCGTCTTGAACGCGTTTGGAGTAAAAGATGAAAACAACGAAGCGATTGATGTAAATGCCGTACTAAAGAAAAAAGTCACCGACCTAGCAAAAATCGTACTGGGCGAGGAAGTCTATACGGATTTATCCGAAAAGTGGAAAGCTTCCAACCGGATACTTTCTAGCGCCTCAAGGATGTTAGATTTAACGCGAAGCTTGTTCTACAGCACGATTAACGGGCTAGAAGTCATCGGGCGTTGGGTGGCTTTACTCGGCAATGGAATGCAGCGAGAAGGTTTGTTTAGCGATGGCTTGTTTCCTTGGGCTAACGAGCGACCTAACTTCAAAAATCCTTTTTTCAACTATGTAGAAAAGTTAGAGCGCTTAGAGGATGCCGCTTCAAGCGTTAACAAATTAGCGAGTGAAGTTGTAGAAGGCAAAGAACTGTTTGCCGAACTCAGAAAAGAAAAAGAAACGGCCTCTAAAGAGTTAGAGAAAGGCGCGAAGGAGTTTGCCGATACCGAGACAGAAGAAAACAAAAAAAGTCAAAGTGCCAAAACTAGCGAAGCAGATTTATTGGAAGCGGAGGACGATTGATTATGGTGGCATCAAGAAATTGGATACGGCAAAAATCGTTTTTGAGGGACGCATACAATAAAGAAGTCAAGCGATGGTTCCGCGATGTTGGCGATACCGAAATTCCCGACTTTACAACAGGGCGAGGCGCGGTTATGGCAGCTTGTCTGATAGCAGCAGGCGACTCTCAAAACATGGCGATCCTTAAGATGGAAACGTTTCGCACCGTCGTGCAGCGAACGCACCTTAGACCGCACGTATACGGCATTCCCACGCACGATCTGCAAAACGAAGTCAAATTTCAACCGCAAATTATTTTGCATTTTTTGCAGGATACCAATCGCAATTATGACAGTACAAAAGATCCTATAACAGGAAGAATTAGCTTTCGCGTTACTGATGAGACTTACAAAACCATCAATAAGGCTAAAATTCTTAGCCTAGCCAACGCCGTCAAACGCGAGTTTATGACGAATAATGGGTACGTATGGAGCAAAGGGCGCAAAATGGCTACCTATCAGCATTGGGAAAAAGGATATCGCCTACAACTACTCTATTTTAGCGAAACAGAGGTCAAAACCCTCATTCGCAAGGTTTTATCGATTCAAGACGATACCGTGCAGGAAAGATATTTAAATTTAAGCAAAAACTCAGACGAATTAACAGCTTTTCCAGGAGTTCCCGAAACCGAGACAATTTTAGGCAAAGTTGAGAAATTACCGCAAAGGCGACCCGTTGTTGACGTGCGATTTACTCATGCAGAATTGCACGTATGGGGACGACACGAACCGATTATCCTTTGCGATCGCACTTACCGCTATCGCTCCTCACTCGTTAGCGCTGCTTAGAAAATCGCTACAAAAACTAACTAAAAACCTTAAGGGTTTCAGCGACAAAAAATCACGCATCAATTGGGTTATAACGGTTTTAAAAGTTACTTAATGGTTAGTTAACTCATGGGCAGACGAAAACCCGCATGGTTGCAAGAGCGCGAATTTAACAAGGCGACCGCACGAGAAACTTATTATCGCACTCGCACCCCGACAACCAGCACGACAGTAAACAGCCGCAAGCAAGTTCAATTGTTTTACCGCTCGATGTTCATGAAAATTGGTGCAGAACCGCTCATCTATGCAGTACGCCCGACCGAAGCCGCTATAACTGCGATTGGCGGTGCTGCCGACGCGGGATTGTTAGCGGCTATGCCAGCCACTGCTGGCGCTCAAACCGCGCCGCTATCAATTAGAGGGTCGGGCGTTACGCCTTCTAAAGCTTGCTGGTATAAAGGTGCTTCGGCTCCCGTAGGAGACACAACGCCTTGGAGCAGCCGTTGGATTCGCTATTATGATAAACCAGCAACGGGGCAGAGTCATTTTTCCGTTCCGTTTTCAAAAGCGACAGGAGCGGTCACGTCTGCCGACTTGCAAGGTGCTTTTAATGCTTTATTCGGCCCAACTGGCTCGAAAAAAGCATTGCTAGGAGACGAAAACGGACGCGCTTGGTTACAACTCGAACGAGCGCCGCTGGCGTATTCGAGTTAAGGTTATGGAACTTAATCGATTGTTGGCCACTCCGATTCTTTGGACTCCTAATATGGAGTCTTCTCAATGGGAGTCTGAAGTTCAAAAAATGGTCGAGCGCAGCCGAGCGACTAACGATATGCTAGCGGGAAAAATTTCGTTTGATGATTTTTGCGAAGTGCTAAACGACAGTTATATCGATGTCGATGCTTGTCTCGACGATTGGGAGCGAGGAATTAGTTACTTGTAATGGACGAGCCAATTCTAGAGCTAACGTCTTCCTTGGTCTGGAACGTCGCCTATAAAGATAATTTACAAGTTCGTCCGGGAACGGAGCCAACGACTTATATCCCTATTCCCAACAAAAATTTTTTATGCCCGTCTAACCTGCTGTTAATCGGCTGTAGTTCGACGGCGGCCCGGTCGAATTGGTGGCTAGGGTGTCGAGTATCGGTCAATTTATCCCTTGGCGCTATAGATGCTACTTCCGATTTTACGGGCGTTGCTGAAATCTATCGCGCCAACGTGGGATTGAGACAAATGAAATTGCTGCATTGGAGAGCTTATGAACCCAAGCCTTATATCGTTACTCTAAGTATTCCTTGGTGGCTCGAACATCTGTCGGTTGAGGCTTACTGGTACGACGGGCCGCACTCGGATAATTACGAGCAATTATTAAACGAAATTAATGGCAAGTTACCATGACCCTCGATCGCGTTTTGACTATTTTAGGCATCGTTGGCGGCTTGAGTACGATCGCGTTGTGGATCTCTAAAGCTAGAGAGTCGGACTTGGTACTCAATATCACTTTGCAGCATTTAACCAAAGATTTAGACCGCATTCGAGCCGAACTGATCGAGATGCGATCGCAACATATTGAAAGCTCGACTCATACAGGCAGGCGCATCGCCATTACCCGCACGATTTTGTTTAAGTTCATCAACCACTACAACAATCCCGAAAAACGCAACGCGAATTTTGAGTTTGTTGACGTTAAGGAGTTAGAAGACTGATGTTAAGCGCTACGAAGATTATCAATTATATGGCGCGGAAAAATTACGCCATCGCGGAATCTATTCGAGAAATTAACATCGTCTACATTGAAGGCATGGACTCTGATGGCGACCTCAATGACGATCTGCCTAACTGCTTTAACGATTTAAGATTAGTCATTCAATTTGTCGGGGGCAAGCCAACCATTGTCGGATGTTGGGAAGGGACGACCGAGCCGGGCGCTTACTATACCTATAACCCGATGAATCGCGCTGGGGCCGCGCGGATTGCTTTCGGGCAGTACAAGGCTTGGCGCGTGGGAACTCATGGAAATAGCCAGCCTCACGAAGCGCTCGTTCAAGTCATTCCCTTGCCCGTTCATCGAGATTTGGATAAGAATTTTATCCGAACGGGCGATCGCATACACGAAGGGCTATTTGGCATTAACCAGCATTGGGGCTACGATTTACCCGAAAGTAATATCGGTTCTTCGTCTGCTGGTTGTTTGGTGGGGAGAACTAGGAAAGGACATCGCGAGTTTATGGGCCTGGTTAAAAGCGATCGCCGATACCGAGAAAATTCCCAATATATTTTTCGTACCGCAGTCATAGCGGGTGACGATTTGGTTAAGTCGAGTTGACGCTATATATGTGGTGTAAAGATTGGTTTAACCATAATTTCTCGGTGCGATCGCTTGTCGTTTTGATACTGCTTGGCGGTAGCATTTGGCTGGCCGCGATCGACCCCAGTTATCGATCGCGTTTTGCCGACTTAGCTTACTTTGGCGTTGGCGGTTATTTCGGTCAGTTGGTTCCCAGACGCAAAGAATGAGCGATTACTCATATTCTGCTATTTCCCGTTCGTGCATCTCATTAGACTCGCGTTTGTAAGCATCGAGTTGGAATTTGCGACAACACGCAGCAAGATAGCGAATCGCTGGCTCGCTTGCTTTGTCTTCAGCAATAAGCCTCAAAATTTCTAGATTTGGCTCGTTATTGCCCGTCAACACGTTTTCGACCGCGCGATCGCCAATGAGATTGATTAAATCATGTGGTTCCATTTAAAACATAAGATGTTACAAACGCAATCACTCAGGGTATTCCCAAGTGTACCCGTTTTTCGAGTAACGATTAACTCGCTGCCAAAAAATTATTCTTTATCGTTTATGGATTTTATCCATTTTTTGATGGAGTATACAAATATCTCCTAACCGATTAAACTATACTACGTTTTATAAACTTATCGATCCCATCGCTTATTTTAAGTTCTAGGAGTTCTGTTCGATGCCTTCACGAGGAATTTATACTTTAGCCAACGATGTAGTCTACGATCAACTAGTAGCGCTACTTAATAGTATTGAGAGTAACGTTAGTTCCGACCTTCCAGTTTGTATCATTCCTTACGACGACCGCCTAGATAAAGTTAAGCAAGAACTCAAAAATCGTCCGAACGTTACGCTTTTTGAAAACCAAGAATCGATTGAGCGATGGGAAAATTTCGCCGATGAAGTCTGGTCTGCCCATTCGAGGGCTAACGATCCTAAAATGACTCGTCCGAGATGGTATAAGGGACATTTGCAGCGAAAATTTGTAACCTTTGATGGAGAGTTTGACGAATTCGTTTTTTACGAAGCTGATAACTTGGCAATGAAACCAGTCGAAGGAGTTTTTAATAAGTTACAAGAATACGATTTTGTTTTTGACGATTGGGAGCATCGTAAAGCGACTCCTTTTGCTGCTTTAAATATTCCCCTCATTGAAGAATCTACTTCTTATCAAGAATCTGATATTCGTCCAACCATCCATGATGCTAGTTTCTTTGCTTCTAAAAAAGGCTTTTTCTCACCTAATGAATTAGAAACTCTCAAAGAAAAACTCATCCAACAACAAGAAGTTGAATGGATTAATAAAATTGGTTGGTGGGATGATGTATTTTTGTTTAACTATTTAACTTTTCGATGCGATCGCCCGATTTATAATTATACCCTCAGTCCTAACGGTCAAGATAGAACGGGTAACTGTGCAGATACCGATCCGTTTGTTGAAATAAATAATATTCTTGTTAACGAGCAAGGATTAAAACCCATTCATCGCATTCACTACATGAATTATTCTTCCAAAGATTTTGCTCGTTTATGCCAAGGTGAAGATGCCGATATTCGCTATAAAGAAATTTTTTTGCATTATCGTTTTATGAAACAGCCAGAACTTAAACCAACTCAACTAATACCGCCAAATTCATTGACAAAAATCAATCGCTTTTTGCAAAAAGCAAGCCAAAAGATATCTAGAACTTTAGCTAATTAATAATGCTAGTTTTTATCATTCCTCTTAAGAGTCCTAAAGTATCGAGTTCCTGGGAAACAGTAACTCGATTATTTGAAAGATCTATTCGCTCGGTTTGCAATCAGACAACCTCAAACTTTCGAGTTTTTGTTGTCTGTAATGAAAAACCAAAAATAGATTTTACTCATCCAAATCTCACTTATCTAGAGTATGATTTCCCTATTCCTGGTGCCGATTATCCTTCAAAAGAATTCGATCGCACGCGCAAAGTAGTAACGGGAATAATGCAAGCAAAAGCCCTAGAAAAAACTTCACATATTATGATGGTTGATGCTGATGATTGTATCAGCAATAATTTAGCAGAATTTGTCGCTCGTTATCCTCAAAGTCCCGGTTGGGTTATCAAGCAAGGTTACTGGTATCAAGAAGGTAGTCGATTCGTGCGAGTTATGCGCAAGGGATTCGATCGCTATTGCGGAACGAGTACCATTATTAGAGAAGATCTTTACGATTTTTCCAATGTGTCAAATCGAGAAGAAATCGCCAATCATTTTTATAAGTATTACCGTCACCGAGAAATAAAAGAAACTTTAGAAAAGCGAAATTTAAGTCTTCAAGTTCTTCCTTTTAAAGGCGCTGTTTATATTATCGATAACGGAGAAAATATTTATAGTGGTGTTGAGACGACAAAACATTTTGTTTCGCTCAAAAGTAAATTATTGCGATTAAAAGCAGCATTGGATAATCGCTTGATTACGCCAGGAATTCGAGATAGCTTTGGTTTGTATAGTTTAGCCCCCCAGAGCGTCGCTCGAATTCCCACAACTGTAAAAACTTAAAATTTCGCATCTCAATTTCTAACTTTTGGACAAATAACATCTCAAACTTGTGAGCGATGTGAGGTAATTTTGACCTGTGCGATGTTGATAGGTGTTAATAAACAAGCGCGATCGCTAAATATTTTAGACATCGTAGGAAAAAACAATGCATGATGAAAGCTTAAGAAAAAATCTTCCAGAAATCGATCCCACTGAAATTGAAGATAAGAGAACGGTTATTGCCAAAGAACACGATTCGTTTTTAGAAAAAGTCATGGTAGAAGGCGGTATCGCCGATCCTTATGATGCAAGAGATGTCACCGAAGTCGTTTTTCGTGTCATGCGCGATTTGATGGAGACGGATACCATCGATCGCGTTGAGGCAGAATTGCACGAAGAAGCGATGGAGACAAAAGAAAAAGCACTGCAAATGGAAGTTGCCGACCTTTGGAAAGATACTAACCCACTTGTGAGTTTTTTGAGTCGGATACGCAAACCTCTGCGCGGCCCTGCTCCCGTTGGGATTGATTCTAAACTCTTCTTGACCAGAATTGCTAATGAAGGGGGATTGCAACCGACTACCGATACCGAGAGGGTTGTCAAAGCTGTATTTTCTGCCACCAAAAACGAACTTTCCGAAGAACGAATTCAAGAAGTTGCCAACTGTCTCCCCGATAAAGTTCGCGAACTTTGGGAGCAAGCTTAACAGTTATCAGTCAAGATAATTGGGTTTAAATTCACTCTTCCATAAGCCTCGATTTCTGTTTACTGTTCGCCGATCTAAAATTTGCAATTTAATTAAAACACACATAGGGTGGCACGAGCCGCCCTTCATTTTTTTTAAGCTAAGTTGTAGTTTTGTTGAGAAATATTTTGAAAAATAGATGGTTGGCGAAAGAAGAAAAAACCAGAGATTTTAGTAACTGGTCTTGTCAAGCCATGACTTTTGTGATAGAGAGAAGTTGCGATCGCTACACTTGAGTTATCCCTTTTTCTGAGTGGAAATGTTAAAAACTGTTAAGGAATAACAGCGAATGTGAACGCAATGCTTCAGAATATTTCCGGTAAGACCGATCGAAATCGCAAATTACGAGTCGAGTTAAAAACCAGTCTCAGATAACATAAGGCTACCCCTACGAACGAGTTTGAATAAACTTTGTGCCATGGGAGGTACGTAATGTGTTAAAAAAACTATATCAACGTTCCGTTTTAAAAACGTGAAATTTGATAGTTGAGGAGAATCCACTCTTTATTAGTCTCATTTTTTTTGGGAGGAATCATCGATGAGTATCGTCACGAAATCCATCGTGAATGCAGATGCAGAAGCTCGCTATCTCAGCCCTGGCGAACTAGACAGAATCAAAGCGTTTGTTACAGGCGGTGCAGCCCGTCTGCGCATTGCTGAAGCCCTAACAGGCGCTCGTGAAAACATCGTTAAGCAAGCTGGCGATCGCCTCTTCCAAAAGCGCCCCGACGTTGTTTCTCCTGGTGGAAATGCTTACGGCGAAGAAATGACAGCAACCTGTCTGCGCGACTTAGACTACTACCTGCGCCTAATCACCTATGGTGTCGTTGCAGGCGACGTTACTCCGATTGAAGAAATCGGTTTAGTCGGCGTTCGCGAAATGTACAAATCTTTGGGAACTGACATTGGCGCAGTCGCTCAAGGCGTTCGCGAAATGAAAGAAGTCGCTCTAGGTTTAATGTCTTCTGATGATGCTGGCGAAGCTGCTTCTTACTTCGACTACGTAATCGGTGCTATGTCATAGGGATTATTCTTCCCTACACGATCGAGCAACCACATACGTTTGTTCGTAAAGATTTCATAAGATTAGGCAAGATTAAGGAAGCAAAACTATGCAAGACGCAATTACCTCTGTAATCAACTCGGCTGACGTTCAAGGGAAGTACCTTGACGGTTCTGCTCTCGACAAACTCAAAAGCTACTTCTCTAGTGGCGAACTGCGCGTTCGTGCAGCTAGCGTAATCAGCGCAAACGCTGCTGGAATCGTTAAAGAAGCAGTTGCTAAGTCTCTGCTGTACTCTGACGTAACCCGTCCTGGTGGAAATATGTACACCACTCGTCGCTATGCTGCTTGCATCCGCGACTTGGATTACTATCTGCGCTACGCTACCTACGCTATGTTAGCTGGCGATCCTTCCATCCTAGACGAGCGCGTTCTCAATGGATTAAAGGAAACCTACAATTCTTTAGGCGTTCCCGTCTCCTCCACCATTCAAGCCATCCAAGCGATGAAAGAAGTTACCGCTAGCCTAACAGGTGCGGATGCTGGCAGAGAAATGGGCATTTATTTCGACTACATTTGCTCTGGCTTGAGCTAGAATGACTGAACTAGCAACTAAATAAAAGTTGTTTGTTAAAGGTTCGGGAAGTCTAGAGTGAGTGCTAGCTCCTTAAAGGCTTAATCTTAATAAAAGATAAGTTTTGAAGATCTAGTATTGACTCCTGACTCCCGACCTTTGTCGTGAATAAGATAAATACAATCCTCTAAACCATAAAATTAAAATATTGGGAGAACTTGACCTATGCGGATGTTCAAAGTGACTGCTTGCGTACCCAGCCAAACTCGCATTCGGACTCAACGCGAATTACAAAATACCTACTTTACCAAACTAGTTCCCTACGACAACTGGTTCCGCGAACAGCAAAGAATCATGAAAATGGGTGGCAAAATTATTAAAGTTCAGCTAGCTACTGGCAAACCAGGTGCAAATACAGGATTGCTGTAATTAATTTAATGTCAATAAACCAAAGAGAGGTCAATCCAAACAAATAGTTTTTCTGAAATTCGCGAGTTGCTTGCGAATAGGAAATAGCTAACTGCTTTGGTCAGTTAAGACCTCTTTTTGCTTTGTTGGCAAAATATAATTAGAAAGAGTAGCGATCGCATTGCTAAACCCGATCTTCATAGAAACTTTACACAGTAAAGCTTTGAGATAAGAGATAATCAACATAACTCACAAATCGAACCGAGCCAAAGCAAATATACAGGTAAACCTGCCGTCTCGATTGTGGCCATAATTTAAGCGGTAACGTGGAAATGCCTCATACGTGAGTTGAGAAAGCCCACAAAGCAAGCAAAGCTTAGTGTGGGAAATGTCACTAGGAGGAAAAATGACTTTTAGAAAACAGGCGCTCGCAACAGGATTCGTTCTCTTTTCTTTCATGTTGCCCCTAGAAGCAACGGCAGCTAATTTTAGTCAATTATTCGTCTTTGGCGATAGCCTCTCCGATACGGGAAACTTCTTTGATGTGTCGAGCGGTCAATTTCCGCCAGCTAGTTTGGGCTATTTCAACAGGCGTTTTTCTAATGGCCCGATCTGGATAGATTATCTGGCTCAAGATCTCGGAGTCTCAACGCCTACTCCCGTATTAGATCTTGCTAATGGTTCTCCCGCTAATGGGATTAATTATGCGCTCGGCGGTGCTACTACAGGAACGGTTAATAGTATCGATCCCAGACTATTTGGATTGCAGCAGGAGATTGGTTCTTTTAGTAACTCACTGATACAAAATAATCAAACTGCCGATCCTAACGCTCTTTATATTGTCTGGGCCGGTGCTAATGATTATCTTGCCTCCGAAACCCCAGTGACAACCCCCGATCTCCCAGTTGCTAATATAGCGGGTGCTGTCAATGCCCTTGCTGGAGTTGGTGCGAAGAATATTATGGTCGTTAATTTGCCCGATTTAGGCATTACGCCTCGTGCCAATGGCATCGATCCTCTTTTCCCCGTCCCCGCCCCGCCTCCTGGTACGCCCGATCGCCTCAATCGTTTAACTGAGGCTCATAATGCTCTGTTATCCACCACACTTAGCAATTTGAGCAGTTCATTAAAAGGGCAAAATGTCAACCTCATATCTCTCGATGTAAATAGTTTATTGGAAGATGTTACCGACCCAGCGCGATCGCCCTTAATTAACACGACAGATACTTGTCTCCTAAATCCATTGTGTACCAATCCCGATGAATTTTTATTTTGGGACGGATTGCATCCAACAACAGCCGGACATCGCTTAATTGGACAATTGGCTTTTGAGAGCGTACAAACTGACGGTAGCCCAACCGTTCCCGAACCTGCTTCAATTTTAGGCATATTAGCTATTGGGGCTTTGGGTGCGGGTACGATGGCGAAGCGAAATTTATCCAAAAGAAAAACGCAAACAGCTTGTAGCACTACCTTGGTAAATCGCTTGTAAAAGGACAGATGACCGAAGCGATTTTAGATGAAAGGATTTTGGATTAATTGAAAATCTGAAATCTAAAATACTTGGTTTCAAGCCTTTCCATTTATCCAGTGGGAATTTGCTCGACGTAGGCTTGAGCCTGAATGATTAATTGGTTTGCTTCTATCTTGAGATCGTTAATTTTGAGTGACATCCCCTCCAAGTCGAAGTTACTTAGATTTAGAATCTCACTGGTTTCATCTATTAAAGCCTTTGTCAGTTCTGGCGAGATTTCCTTTTCTTCGCCATACTGAATGTCTTTGAGAGTTATCGTTTGTCCGTCAGTACTCACTTGAGGGACTGCGGTAAAAGCAACTTTTTCAAGTTTGCTAGTTTCGCGCAACAATAAGGTTGCTTTCAGCGATATTTTTCCGGGTTCTGGGAGATGAAATTCAACGTGTTGGGGAATCACTGTCATCAGTTGTCCGTCGATATGTATCTGCGTCTTTTGCAGGCGATCGCGTACATACTCTGAGTTGAATGCACGGTTGATATCTGCTTCGGTTAAAACAACTGAAGCACTCCCTTGAGTAGGTTTGGTTAGTTCTATTTTGCCGAAAGCTGCGCTAAGGGGATTAATGGCAACTCCTTCCATCTCCATCGTAAGTTCTTCAACGCGCAAGTCGCCTTGCATAACCATTCCCTCACCTTCGATGGTGACTGAATCTACTTCTCCTTTAACTAATTTGAGCGGATCGGTTTTAAGATTGACATCTAAATTTTCTACTTCATCAAGCTGACTGGCTAGTCCGATTTCTGCGGCTTTATTAAGTGCTTGTTCTCCGAGTCCTTGGTTTTCTTGCGACACGCCTTTCTCTCCTTCTTAGAGTCCTTTGAGCTATTAATACGAACGATTTTTATTTCTAAATCTAAATGTATGGTGAGGTTTTTTATTAGCCATCACCCATAAGGACTATCCTATTCGTCTGTTAACCTTTAACTTTAAATGTAGGGGATAAGTCCCACACTATAAGTGAGAGTGCGATTCGTTAGTCTAAATAGATAGTCATACTCAACGACCAGAAAATCTAAAAAGTAATTCTTGAAAAGCCCACACCAAATCAGAGATTATGGTGTGGAAGGAGATCGCTAGCTTAACTGCTCTACAGCAGATGGCGAACTATCTAATTTATCCCAAACGGCTTGTAGCATGGGTTCGAGTCCGATCCGTGCTACGGCTGAGATAATAAAAAACGGATTGGCGCTCAACTCGCTCAGTTGAGTTGCGATCGCGTTTGCGGTTTCGTCGTCAACGGCATCGCATTTATTGAGTGCGATAATTTGAGGGCGATTGGGCAAGTCGTGTCCGTATGCTTCTAATTCTTGTTGAATGGTTTGATAATCGGCGAGCGCATCGCTAGAAGTCAAATCGACCAAATGCAAGAGTAAGCGCGTGCGCTCGATGTGACGCAAGAAATCGTGACCCAATCCCACGCCTGCGTGAGCGCCTGCAATCAATCCCGGAATATCGGCAAAAACAGTCCCGTCTCCCGTCGGTTTGCGAACTACGCCCAAATTCGGTACTAGGGTTGTAAAAGGATAATCGGCAATTTTCGGACGCGCTGAAGAAAGCGCCCCAATGAGGGTAGATTTTCCTGCATTGGGTAAGCCGATAATGCCAACTTGTGCTATTAACTTCAACTCCAGGCGCAACTGCTTGACTTCTCCTGGCAATCCAGGTAGAGCGTATTCGGGAGCGCGGTTGTTATTGCTTAAAAAATGCTTGTTTCCCAAACCTCCTTTACCCCCCTTGGCAACGCAGAGGGTTTGTCCGTCTTCGACTAAATCGCCAATCGGTTCGTCGGTATTGGCATCGTAAATAACTGTACCGCAAGGAACTTCGACAATGCGATCCCGCCCGTCCGCTCCGGTACAATTATTAGGGCCGCCACGCTTGCCGTTTTCGGCTTTGAAAGAACTGGCATATTTAAAATCGAGCAAGGTTTGCAGGCGATTTACCGCCACGAAAATGACCGAGCCGCCTTTTCCGCCATTTCCCCCTGCCGGGCCGCCTGCGGGGACGTATTTCTCGCGGCGAAAAGCAACTATTCCATCGCCTCCTTTTCCTGCTAGTACTTCAACTTCTGCGAGATCGATAAATTGCATATTGTTTGTTTTGTTTAAACGCGATCGCGTTTACGGGTCTATATATATTCTGAGATATCTTCTTTGCAATCGTCTGCCAGATACGATAGGGCGCGGAAACGCATTCCTACCAATTGTTCGTATAGGGGGTTGAGCTTGCAAAGTGGGGGAATATGAACGATCTTACGACCAAATAAGACCACATCCCGCTCGAAGGGGCATTGAGGAGGAACCATCTTACAAATAAAGCGAGCTATGCGAGGATCGTGTATTTCCATGCCATCGAGCCAATCTTTGAGGGGATGTAAAAGATCGGGATGGGGATGGGGAGGACTAACGATAGAAGTAGCTGCCTCTGATTCTTTTGAGGGAGCTTCGACTGTTTGGCAAAGGGTGTGTTCTAATGCTTGTAGGGCTTTAATTTTGAGTCCGAGAGCGTCGCTGAATCGATGCAGGATTTCTGCTTCTGGTGCTGAGTATATCCCATCTGCGATCGCGGCGAGAACGGCAGTTCTTAAAAAGTTTTCGGCGGTTCTCTTATTGTTTCCCAATGCTGCTGCTAATTCTTCTGGCTCGATGGACTTAAATAATACTTCAGCGTCGCTTAATGCCAGTTCTTTAGTAAGCTCGCAGATTAGTTCTTTTTCTTCTTCATCATAGTGTCCGTCTGCCCAAGCAATAGTCAGCAAACCTCGCAGCCATGCTGCAATCTGTTCGTTAGTGTAGAGAGGTTGAGTTGTGCTAATCATAAACGTTCTATAAAGTCAATCTGAGATTATAAGTCCAATTCGATTTTATCTTTAGCTTTTAGCAACTCGCACTCAGCATTCGTTATAGTTTGTTTAATTATGGCTGAACGATAACAGGCGTTCCCATTTGTACGAGATCGAATAGGGCTTTTATATCTTGATTTCTCATGCGGACGCATCCATGAGAAGCTGCTCGTCCGATGGTATGTTCTGATGGCGTACCGTGAAATCCAATGGTGTTTTTTCCATCCTCCCAAAAGCCAATCCATCTTTCTCCTAGAGGATTTTCAGGGCCAGGTGGAAAGATCGTTCCCTCCCAAGGATGCTCCCACGATGGATTTCGTACCATTTTAATTACCTGAAACTCACCTGTTGGAGTTTCCCAGCCTTTTTTTCCTACGGCAACCGGATAGCTGGCGACAGCTTTTTCTCCTTCATAAAGGTAAACTCGACGCTCTCCTATTTTAAGAACTAAACGATTATCGAGCTTATTAATAAATTCAAGCTTGTCGAAAACGTTGAGAACATCTAAAGGTTTAGAAGAGGTTAAAGCGTTTAGCGATCTATTTCTCGTGACAGATGTATTGCTCGATGAAGATGCGCTTGGCTTTGCCGCTGTCCCTTGGGCAATAGCTTTTTGGGGTTCGTGTAATACTTGAGTCGCCGTACTCAGACACAGCAGCACTGTTATTTGATATACAAGTTTTTTATAGCTCATTTCTGGTTTTTATGGTAAATCTAATTTATTTTTTGGAATCTCGCGATCGCTCTTTAGAAATATTTATTTAAAGGTTATATTACCCGATTTTTTACTATTTGGTCTTCCGTAATTTCTCTAGAAAAAATTAAGTTTCATACGAATGATAGAGGCAGTATTAAAAACTCCAGTTGAAGATAAAACAATGGATTTTAAAAATTCGGAGAAATTAATCGCGATGAATATCAATTTAAAAATCTTGACCGGAGGCGTAGTTTTAGCGCTGTCTGCAATGGCGATCGCACCTGCCCAAGCAGAATATAATATGCAACAGGGTCAAACGTCTTCGCAATCACAAAGGGAGCAAAGTCAAAAACGTCTCGGTAGAGTCGTTAGTGTATCCGGTTCTACAGCAACCGTAGAAATGAGCAATGGCAAGACCAAAACGGTTGAAATGTCGTCGAACGATATGGACGGGATGGCGATTGCTCCAGGAGCTTACGTAGTTGTCAGCGATAATGAAATTACTGGGGTTGCTCAAGTCGGTACGATTAGAAGTATGACGGGATCTCTGGCCAATGTCGAGTTAGAAAATGGAGATAGTCAACGGGTTAGAGTTTCTCGCGCCGAAATCGGGGCGATGAATTTGATCGAAGGTACGCGAGTATATGTCGCTGACGATGAAATTATAGCTGCTGCTATACCCGTTGATACAACCACATCTCAGACTAGTACTGATGGAACTATGCAATCGCAGTCTGGAAGCATGGAATCGGATACTACCGATACCACAGGTGGAACGGGTACTCGCGTCCAACAAGGAAGCGATAATACTGGCGGCGGTATGGGGGGAACACAAACCCAACAAGAAACCGCACCAACAAACAACCAATCTGGATACACCGGACAAGAACAAGAAGGAACCGGAACTCAAACCCAAGATGGGTCAGGAGGAGTCTACAACACCCAACCCCAAACCGATACTCAAACCCCAGGAGGAACCGGAACGGGAACTTATGAAACTCAACCCGAAACCGATACTCAAACTCCAGGAGGAACGGGAACCTACGAAACTCAACCCGAAACCGATACTCAAACTCAAGAATCTGAAGAACCAGTAAGAGGAATGTGGTAAATTTCTTTTTTCTGAGTAACTACTTGGTGGGTTGAGGAAAAATAAAGTTCTAATCTTTCTGTGTAGGGTAGACAATGCTAACGATAACTTATGGGTAAAAGTTATCGGGACTTAGGCAAAAACCCTAATTGTAGGGTGGGTAATGCCCACCCTACTAGCTCAACCAGACTAAAATTGTGGGGATTTAACATAATAGACAACTCACTTAAAATTTGTTTTCGCGATCGCACCTACTCCTAATACTAGAATATTGCGATCGCGCAACAATTTAGCTGCCTCGTTTACAGTAGTTCCCGTTGTGTAAATATCGTCGATTAGTAATACTGGCGAGACGGAACCGCCTTTTTTTAATCCTTTTCCTAATACAAACGCATCGCGAAGGTTGTTTTTTCGATCGTCTAATGAATTTAAACTAAACATTGCTTGCGTTTCTTTTACTCTTTCTAATCCTTGCGCTTGTAAGCTATAGTTTGTTATGCGACAAAAACTACGAGCGATTAATTCAGCTTGATTGAATCCCCGTGCTTGTAATTTTTTGGCGTGTAGAGGGATGGGGATAACAGTTATCTTTTTCGTTTGCTTGTAAGGAGAACAATTGAGCCACCAGACAAACAATGGCAATTTACTGTGCCAAAACTGACAAGGATTATTTAACTGACAATTCTTTAATTGATTTTGGCAATTCAAGCAAACTATCTCATTAGTCGAACGTTTGCACAAAGGACAATTTGACTGAAGAAATAATGAGAGAAATTTGTCTAGCATTCGCTCATATAGATGAACGATCGATAATCGCTCTGTTTATTTTTTAGTGCTGATTAATTCAGTTTCTTCCTCAAAAATCGTTAATTCTTGAGGGTGATAACGTCCAATCTTAGTAATTATTTCACGCGACCCCTCTGCTTGCAAGTCTTCAAGATAACCGTTGCGATGATTTTCGGCTTCTTGAAAAGAATCAAATGGGCCAAAATAATAAATACATACTGGAAATTTAGTTTTTATTTGAATCCACCATTGTTGAGAATTGTAATTTTTAAAATAATAAACAAATATAGAAGCGACGATAAAATAAAATCCAAGTAAAAGCACACCAAGCATTGAAAGGACTCCCGCACTATTTATTTTTATAATTTTTTAAAAACATCGAGCGAGGAAAACCACTCAATGACTCGATTTTAAAGGGGAATATTATTTTTCTCAAGAGTTAGCTATGCAGTTTTATCAAAATACAATGACATTTTAGGCTTTAAGTCTAGAAATAGCATAGCGTCCCAGTACTTGCTGGGTCTATGCGCCCAAGTAGGTAGGCACAGATTTAAGATAATATGTAAAAAAGTTTACCATTTACCTATTAAATTCATGACTTCAGCAAATACCGATAAAACCGACAGCAATAAAGTCCTCGACGCAATGAAACATTTTTCCGAACAGTACGCCAAGCGGACTGGAACGTATTTTTGCAGCGATCTTTCGGTGACAGCAGTCGTGATTGAGGGATTAGCCAAACACAAAGAAGAATTAGGTTCTCCTTTATGTCCCTGTCGTCATTACGAAGATAAAGAAGCTGAGGTAAAAAATACCTATTGGAATTGTCCCTGTGTACCCATGCGAGAACGTAAG
>JALOOL010000364.1 GCA_025454425.1 Hydrococcus sp. Prado102
TTTTCTTTTATCTGTATTTTTAGAACTCCTGACATGGGATTTTACTGATTTCATAAACTTCTCTGTATTTATAGCATTCTTTTTTCTAATTGATATAAGTAAGGCCACCTCTGGGACATTTTCTTAACTGATTGAGTAGATTCAATCAATTTAATTACTTTTTCTAACCATTGCCGAGTTTGTCTTTCATTCTTCAAAGAACGATTGGTCATACTATTAATATCTTGCCAAGGAAAAGGAGTTTTTGCTATTTTAATTTTTCCTTGTTTTATTATTGTTAAAATATCAATGAATTTGGCATAAGTTACATAATAGTCAATAGCAGCTTTTTCATTAGGAAAGCCGCCAATATCTATTTTTCTCAGGTAACATTTAAGGAAAAAGCTTAATTTATCGTCATCTGGTAATTTAAATGGTTGTACCCTTCTTTTTTCATATTTTTTTAGCCATGATTCTAAAGAACTTAAACCTACAGGAATTAAAGTTTTATAGAGTTTATCGACAAGAATGGGATAGCAACCAGTATTTTTATAAAGTGTATTTCTGGTTTCTATAAAAAGCTTTGTTTGGTAACAAAATATCCAACCATACTCTGTTTCAATAGTTGCACTGTCATCAACCATTAGTTCAAAGTCCGGTCTTTTAGAAGAACGCTGACTAATGTCTTCTCCCACTAGCATTTTGGCAGTTTCTCTATCTAGCATACAATAGGATTAATAAATATTTTTTCTGCTAATCTCTTCCAATTCTTGTTCTAAACTTTCAATCAATCCATTTAATAACTGTAGCTGGTAACTTTGTTGCTTAATTTCTTTAGGTTCTTTTTCTTGCTGAAGATCGAGAACCTTTTCGATTTTTACTTCATATAGACGTATTGAAGAAAATGCTTCCTTACTAAAACAAGTCAAATAGTTCTCTGCGGCAGCAGCATATATTTGTGTCACACTATCTTCTGGAGAAGAAGGCTTTTTTGTTTCTGAATTGTTTACTGCATTTTTAGTTTTACTAAAAATATAACTAGCTCCTTCTCTAAAAATTGAGCCAACAGGATTCTCAAAAACCCAATCTAATTGTTGTGAAAAAGTTGTTGAATAACTCTCTTTATTATTTGAAGGCGTAACAACTACAGGAGGATTGGGAAACGCGAGTAATAATTCTCCAGGATAATTTGTTTCAAAAAAATCGCATCCTTTTCTTACCCATTCGTCGATTTGTTTTTGATAATTTAAGACAATAGGCTCAAATTTACTTTTAAACCACTCAGAAAATTTATCTTGTTGTAGAGAAATAGCAATTTCGGCTTGATAATGAGATAGCAATCTAGGAAGATAAAGCCATCCTTGAAAGTCTGACAAACTTCTTTGAAAACCTTGTTCGATTAATTTGTTTGCTTTTTGTTTTAGTTCTATTTTTGTTTGATGCTTTTGTTTAATCGTTTCAAGTTCGGACGCGATCGCATCTTTCTTCTTCTCAGCTACTTGTTTAACTTGTTCGACAATAACTTGCACTCTCGGAAGACTTATATCGAGCTTTTCATGATTATAATTAACAATCGTTTGTAGTGCCGATTCAAAAGTAGCTAATCCAGTCGTTTGTGCGGCTGCATTATCGCCTTTTAATCTCGCTCTTAAAGCAGGTAAAGCATCGACGCGATAGAGATTGCTGACACCAGGCGGCAATTGAGAACGAAAACTTTCAGCTACAAAACGCAAGCGATAGTGAATATCTTTTTGTTCGTCTGGTTCTAATAAATTGAGAAAATTAATAACAAAAATAACAGTTTGAATGCCTCGATCTTGTAACCAATCTCTTAGGTTTTCTCGTTCGCCAAGCGTCATCAATTTTCGCGCATCTAAAACTTGAACGATTAAGTTAGCAGTTAAAAGGCGATCGCGCACTAATCTATCTTGTGCTTCTCGGTCATTAGTTCCAGGTAAATCGAGAAATTCTACTCCAGTTTTTAAAAAAGGATGACTGCAACAAACTTCTACCGATTCTACATCGCCGTGCATACATCTTTGGTCGTCTAAAATGGCATAGCGTTTTAATAAATCGGTTCCCAATTCATTAATTTCTCTGCCATCTTTTAGAAAAATACGACTGCGTAATTCATCTCCATAGCAAACGCGAATAGCAGCACCCGTAGTAGGAATCAGATCGATAGGTAAAGTGCGATCGCCTAACAATGCATTGAGTAACGTTGACTTACCATAATTAAATGGTCCAAAAACAGCAATCCGAAAAGCGGGATTCTCACAAAAATTACAAATCGTCAGAACATCTTTTCGTAGTTGAGAATCTGGCGCGAGTTCCAACGTGCCGACAATCGATTTTAGATAGTTAGCTAAATTCTCAAATACTGGTTGCAGTTGCATACTCATCTAGGACAAATTTCTCTCGATCGCTATCATATAGCAGTTCTCATCATGAGGTACAAAGTCTCTAGTTTGAGGAAAGAGGTATGAGAGACAAAATTCATCGATGGGGGAAAGGGTAAAGGGTAAAGGGAAATCATAGTGTATTCCGCTCGCTCCTCATATTTTTACTGTTCTCCATTCAATTAAAGCTCGCTTCAGTCAGTAATAATTCCGAATTTTTTTTAAAAGTTATTAGTAAAAATTAGCAATAGTAGTAAAATACCAGAGGTAAAAACGATCCCATATTGACTCTGGAATTTACTGATAAGGAGAGATTGTACGAAAAAGTGAACAAAATTTCTAGGCGGGTATTTTTAGGAACTGGCGCAGCCGCCGCAGCGGTAGCAAGTAGCCAACTAATAACTAGTTGTACTAAGACAGAAAAACAAGTCAATCTTTATTCATCGCGTCATTACAACACCGACACTCAGTTATATAACGACTTCACCAAAGAGACGGGAATTAAAGTAAATGTCGTCGAAGGAGAAGCCGATCAACTGCTCGAACGCATCAAAAGCGAGGGAGCAAGCGGCCCGGCAGATGTCTTTGTCACCGTCGATGTCGCTCGTTTGTGGCGTGCAGAAGAAGCAGGGATTTTTGCGTCTGTGACATCTTCTGTCATCGAACAGAGAATTCCTAAATATCTGCGACACCCAAAAGGATATTGGTTTGGTTTTGCCAAGCGATCGCGCGTCATCATGTATAACAAAGATCGCATCGATCCTAAAGCTCTTTCTACTTATGAAGATCTAGCAGATCCTAAGTGGAAAGGCAAGATTGTCGTTCGTCCCGCTACTAACACCTATAACCAATCGCTAGTTGCATCTTTAATTGCAGCAGATGGCGAGCAAGAAGCCGAGAAATGGTGTCGGGGTGTAGTTGCCAACTTAGCACAACCGCCGCAAGGCAACGACATGAATCGTATTGAAGCTGTGGCTTCTGGGATAGGCGATTTAACGCTAGCTAACACCTATTATTTCATTCGCTTTGCCAAAAACGAAGACCCAGCCAAACAAGAAGTCTTCAAAAAAGTTGGCGTAATCTTCCCCAACCAAAACAATCGCGGCGCGCACGTCAACATTAGCGGTGCGGGTTTAGTTAAAACGTCTTCCAATCAAGAATCTGCCATTAAATTTTTAGAGTTTTTGACCAGCGATACCGCTCAAGTCTTTTTAACCAAAGATAACTACGAATATCCAGCCGTTGAAGGCTTATCCTTAGACCCTGTTTTAGCTAGTTTGGGGAATTTTAAACCAGATTTAACCGATATTGCCGCTTATGGGCCTAACCTTGCCAAAGCCGTAGAGATTATGGCTCGTGCTGGTTGGAAATAAAAAATTCTCAAATCTTAAAAAGGAATAAATTGTGAATCATCAAAAAATATTAAATAAAAATCGACTGGCGATCGCAACAGCAATCTTGTTAGGTTTAGTTACTTTCGGCACGGGTTGTAGTAATACATCACAACCTTCAGCTACTACAGAAGAGCAATCTGGCGACATTAAGAAAGTCGTCGTTAGCGATTTTGCCGATCGAGTTGTCATTCCTACCTATCAACTTCTAGTTACGAGATCTCAAAATTTATCAAAAGCCGTCGATGCTTTCGTTGCCAAACCTGGAGACGATACCCTCAAAGCAGCGCAAGAAGCTTGGAGAGCCACTCGCACTCCTTGGGAGGAGAGCGAAGCCTTTGCTTTCGGACCGGCATCTTCGCTTGGTTACGATGGCGATTTGGACGATTGGCCCGTCAACGAAACGGATGTCAAAGCAGTTATTAGCAGTAAAGCAGAACTTACCCCAGAGTCCATCAAGCAATTGCAAACCACTCAAAAAGGCTTCCATACAATTGAATATTTACTTTTTGGGCTAAATAACGATAGAAAAGCCGTCGATTTGTCAGAAAGAGAAATTAAGATGTTAAAGCTTCTGACAGATGCCTTCGACCAAACTGCACAAGACTTAACCAAGAGTTGGGTTGAAGGCGTTAATGGCAATCCTGCTTACTCTCAAGTGTTTTCCACCGCAGGAGATAGCGGCAATAGTTCCTATCCGACAATCAATGCTGCCTTAGAAGAGATCGTTCAAGGCAAGATTGGATGTCTCGATGAGGTAGCTAATGAAAAGATTGGAGAACCTCTTAAAGAAAAAACAACCAAAGATCTCGAAAGTCGCTTTAGCCATCATTCCCTCGATGACTTCAAAAGCAACATTCGCAGCGTCGAAAATGCTTATTTAGGAAGAGCCGCCGAGTCAAACGAGAGTAAAGGAAAAAGCATTAGCAATTTAGTCGCGCAAGCAGATCCCAAACTCGACGAACAGGTAAAAAGCGAACTCCAAGCTGCTTTAGTTGCCCTCGATGCCGTTCCTAACCCCGTTGAACCCAAAATGAGCGATCGCGATGCACTAACCAAGCTAGAAGCTGCTCAAAAGGCGATCGCAACCGTCCAAGAAACCATCCAGCAGAAAGTTCTACCCATCGTTCAAGGATAAGCGTCCTTTCGGGAAGACAAGGAGGACAAGAAGGATAAGGGAGACAAAGAGAATTAATCCAAAATCCAAAATCCAAAATCCAAATGAGTGTTTCATTACGTCAAGAACAACCGAAAAAGTGGTTTGTCCTGTTAGCGTTGTTTGTCGTGGCGGCTATAGCGGGAATTTTTCTCTCAAGGCTGTTTCAACCCAATGCAAGTCCTCTTGCTGGAGGAAAAACAACAGTTTTTAATCGCACTTCTAGCGCCTACGAACAACCAGCATCGGGCTTAACCGAAGAGGAAATGAAACAGCATCGACAAGGCGATCGCGCTTTTGATGCCGTCTTTGTAACTGCACCCGCCCAAGTCAACCCTGGTTTGGGGCCTTTATTCAATAATTCTTCCTGCGGAGGCTGTCACTTAAGGGACGGTCGGGGAATGCCTGAAACGGGTCAGCTTATAGTACGAGTCAGCAACTCACAAAAGCCAACTGCTAAATCGGCAGCCGATCCTGCTAAATTTCATAGTGAAGGCTCGGTAGAAATTGAAAATACGCCTCCTGTTCCGGGATTGGGCAATCAAATTCAAGATAATAGCATTTTTGGACACATTCCCAAGGCAAGGGTCAATCTCGAATGGCAAGAAACAGAAGGTCAGTATGGCGATGGGACTCCTTATCAATTGCGATCGCCCAAAGCCGATATTGCCTTACCCGACGGCAAACCGCTTGCTAAAGAGATACTGACCTCTTTGCGCGTTCCTCCTCCAGTTTTCGGTTTGGGACTATTAGAAGCTATTCCCGAACAAACGATTTGGGATTTAGCCGACCCCGAAGACAAAAACCGAGATGGTATTTCCGGTCGTCCGAATGAAGCTTGGGATGTCGTTACCAAGTCAACAGCGTTGGGTCGTTTTCGACAAACAAACGCTAGAAAATAACGTATTTTACGTACAAACGCTCGGCGTTCCCGCCCGAACTTTACTCGACGACCCCCAAGTCAAGCAGGGCGAGAAACTCTTTTCTGGGGCTAATTGCGCCGCTTGTCACATTGCCGAATTGCGGACGGGAGACGATAAGGTAAATGCGATCGCCAATCAAACGATCCATCCCTATACCGATTTACTCTTGCACGATATGGGAACGGGATTAGCCGATAACCGTCCTGACTTCAAAGCTTCTGGAACCGAATGGCGCACGTCAGCTTTGTGGGGAATCGGTCTGACTCAAACGGTATTGCCTTATTCTGGCTACCTCCACGACGGACGCGCCCGCACCCTAGAAGAAGCGATTCTCTGGCACGGCGGCGAGGCTGAATCGTCTAAAGAAGAATTCAGAACGATGTCAAAGGGCGATCGCGCCGCTCTTGTCAGGTTCCTAAATTCGTTGTAAAAAGAGATAGCGATAATCATTTTCAAAAGGTGTGAGTGAGGAAAAATGACTAAATTACTTTGGAATACTTTAATTGCAACGACAGCGATACTAGGAACTTCCTTAATCGGGGTTCCTAGTTCCCAAGCTTTACCCGATTCTGGGGAGTCACAGAGCGAATTTTTAGAATCGCTTGATGAGAGCAACTTAGAATCGAGCGATCCTATGGAGCAACTTACTAGCGTTTCCGAGTTAACAGACGTTGCTCCGACAGAATGGGCATATGAAGCGCTGCGAAGCTTAGTAGAACGCTATGGCTGTATTGTAGGTTATCCCGATCGTACCTATCGAGGCAATCGTGCCCTGACCCGTTGGGAATTTGCCGCAGGTTTAAACGCTTGTCTCAATACTATCGAGCGTTTAATTCAAGAAAACGTTGCCGTCCTCAAAGAAGATGTAGACACTCTCAAGCGACTCGCACAAGAATTTGAAACCGAATTAGCTGCCCTCGGCGGACGAGTGGATAACTTAGAAGCGAGAGTTTCTTTCCTCGAAGACCATCAATTCTCCACCACAACTAAATTAACGGGTGAAGTAGTGATGGCAGTCTACGGCATCATTGATGGAGAAAGAGACGGCGGAGAGGATACCGAAAAAGTCCCCGCTTTCGGACATCGGACGCGCTTGGAATTAAATACTAGTTTTACCGGAGAAGACTTGCTTTTTACCCGGCTAGCAACGGGTAACATTGCCGACTTATCCGAGAAAGCAGGAACCTTTGAGGGAAGTTTGGCATTTACTCAACCCGACGATAACGATGTTGCCATAGAAGTCCTTAACTACAGCTTTCCGATCGCCGAAGGCATTAATATCTGGATAGAAGCTGCTGGTGGGGCTTTTGATGACTTTACCTCTACCAATAACTTCCTCGATGGCGATGGCGGCGGCGGGGCATTGTCTGCTTTTGGGACGCGCAACCCAATTTATAATCAAGGCGAAGGGGCTGGTCTTGGCATTCAAGGCGCGTTAGGCGCTTTTGACTTCAGTTTGGGCTATTTAGCCACTGAAGCTAACGATCCCTCTGAGGGGGCTGGTTTGTTTAACGGGCCTTACGGAGTTATTGCCCAAGCGGGATTCGTTCCTAACGAGGAAATTGCGGTAGCTGCTACCTTTGTATATGGTTATAACAATCTCGATACGGGAACGGGCAGCCGTCTTTCTAACTTCCAATCCTTCACTGAAGAGGAATTCGGAGAAGCCGTTAATACTGAGAACTATTCGGCTGGATTGGGCTTTAGTTGGCGAGTTGCCGATTTTGTCGTTTTGGGCGGTTGGGGCGGCTACACGCACTCAGAAATCCGCGAAGGCGGCCCAATTGGAGACGGCAGTTTAGAAATTTGGAATTGGGCAGCTACCCTTGCTTTTCCCGATCTTTTTAAGGAAGGCAGTACCGGAGGAATCGTTGTAGGAATGCAACCGTGGGTATCTGAATCTGATGTTGAAATAGCAGGCGTTGAGCTTGAAAATCGAGATACTTCTATACATATAGAAGCTTTTTACGAGTATGCGCTGACGGATAATATCAAAATTACTCCTGGAGTTATTGTTATTACTGCACCAGACTCGGATGATGATAATTCACCGTTAGTTATTGGAACGATTCGTACTACTTTTACTTTTTAATATCAAATCCGAACGTAAGCATGGTGGGCTATTAACAGTTATCAGTGACCAGTGACCAGTGACCAGTGAAAAGAGTTCTTTCGTTCAAAATGAAGATTTCATCAAACCCGGAAGCCTTCCATTACTCTTTACTGATAACTGATAACTGGTCACTGTATTGCCCACCCTTGTATATTGAAAGTGGTGATAACTGATTACTGATTACTGATAACTGTTACAGCAAGCTTGCTGAGTCTGTATCTAAAAATAGGGTAGCGTTGGGGCATTTGCGAAGGATGGATGCAGGACAAGTAGGTGCGATCGCGTCTGTCAGCATCTTTTTAATGATAAGTGCTTTACTCTGTCCGGGGGCGAGACAAATAATTTTTTGTGCGGAAGCTAGCATGGGAATGGTTACAGTGAAAGCATATTGAGGTACGGCTTCTAAATGGGGAAAGTAACCTTGGTTAACTTGCGCTTGGCGAGTTGTCAGTGCTAATCGAACCAGTTTAACGCGGTGAGGATCTCTGAAGTTAGCAACTTCTGGTTCGTTAAAAGCGAGGTGTCCGTTTTGTCCTATGCCCAATAAACACAGATCGATCGGTTGTGCCATCAATAATTTAGCGTAGCGATCGCATTCGGCGATCGGTTCTGGGGCATTGCCTTGTATGTAGTTAAAATAAGCCGAATTTACTTGTTTTTCTACCTTTTCGCGCAAGTAATATTGAAAACTTCCAGTTGCTTTGGCTTGAATGCCTAAATATTCATCTAAATGAAAGAAGATAATGCGACTCCAATCAATTCCTCCTAGTGCAATCAATGCTTTAAGAAACTGAATCTGCGAATTTCCGGTTGCTAACATAACCGCGGCTATTTGTTTGCGGTTTAAAACGGCTTGCAAGTAGGTTTGCCCTATCTGCGCTGCATTTTGGGCTAATTCCGTTTCATCGTTGTAAGCTCGTATACTCAGATTGTCAACGCTAACAGTTTTAACAAAATTCATCGATCGCAAACAATTGTACAAATCGTGCCTAGCTTTATCTTCTCATCTGCCAAGATTGTCGTAAAGTCAATCGGTTTTGTAAATGCTAGGTAGAATACGAATTTTAATAATAACTTTTGCGATCGTTTTTATTTTATGCTTTAGCGCGATCGCGCCTGCATCGGCACTAATTAGACAAGCTGAAGAAATATCGGGTCAAATGCTTTCTCAATCTAGACAAACGCTAGAAGATAAAGCGGGAAATACTTGGCAAGTTATTTTTTTTAAGGAAATAAAAACGGGTGAAACTCCTATTATTAATCTGCGATTGGTGGGGTTTCCAGGCGCGATCGCATTTGCTCATCCACAAGATTTAAAGATTAAAATTCGCCCAGAAATGACTTTAACTGCCCAGGATATTTTTACTCAACAATCTCCTTCCCCCAATGTCGGTCAGTATGACTTTAGCGAGATTGTTGAACGATTGGAGAGTAATAGTTTTTGGGAAATAGAATTACCCTTAGTCGATAAAACAATAGAGTTAAGGATTCCTTATTTTGTTATTGAGGAATGGCAAACTGTAGCTGCTACTAAGTAGATAAACATAATTATTTGTAGGTTGGGTTTCGTCCCTCAACCCAACCTACGTTTTATATTTAATTAAGTCGGTAGGCAGAAAGAAATACACCTAGTGCGAGGATCTTGTTCGCACTACTAGATCTGAATATTAATTTTACTCATCTGTTTAGTGACATCTCCCAACGGTAAATGCTCCTTGTGTCGCATTGTACCGTGGGCTTCCTCATATCGCTATGAGGCTTTCCTGGTTTTTCCCTTGTGGGATTT
>JALOOL010000073.1 GCA_025454425.1 Hydrococcus sp. Prado102
TTAAAGCAAAATACTTGGTCGATTAGTCCAGTAACTTCTTTTGTATCGGCTCCCGAATCAGGAATAGGACTTGATTGGTCATTTTCTTCCTTATTTCCCTTTTTTGCCGTCAGCCTTAATTGTTGGCTACCTAACCCCAAGTTAATGTATCAGTGGACATTTTTGCCCTTTCTGCCTTTGTATCCCTTTCTCAGAGTGATGCGAACAACTAATTCGGATGACTTTGTTAAAAAAGCGGGTTTTAACTCAAAGCAGCCAACATTAGCTTGAGATGGGGATTGGTAATCATTTATCAGTCATTGAAGGCAGAAGGCAGAGGGCAGAGGGCAGAAGGAAGGATGTTTAACTAGTTTTTTTCCTTATCTTGTTTGTCTTCTCGTCTCTCGACTTCCCTTATCCGCCGCGCAGGACGTACATCCATCGCAGCGCGACTTTCGACTTTCCCCATTCACCAATATCCCAATTCAGGCGATCGCACTAAGTTCGGTTTCTGGGTCGGCTAAACCGACCTGTTCGAGAAAAGAATTTTTAGATAAATTAGAAGTAAGAGGATTAGTTAGCTTTGATTTACTCATCGCCGTCATACTCTGCATAGCTGCTTTTGCGTAATCAATCTAAGTCGTTCGATCGAGAACTTAATGCAAACCCGAAGCTATAGCTATTATAATTCTCAATATTTATACTTTCTATAAAAACGGCTAACTTGGTAAAAAATTCTTTTCAAATGGCCTCAAACATTCTTACTCCTGTCGATCGCAGCAATTCTGTAGAGCTTGACTTTAAATCAGAGACAGCAGAAATTGACCTTGCAAAGGACACAAATGTTTCCACTTCTAAAAATAAAAGCGATCGCGACACCTTTTCGATTAGAACCATTGTAGAAAGACTGCGACAGACGCTAGAAAAACATAGAGGCGAACATCAAATTGTCGTCATCCAAGATTTTCCAGACCCCGATGCACTTTCTAGCGCTTGGGCTTATCAATTGATTGCTCAACAGTATGAGATTCAGTGCGATATAGTATATGCAGGAACGCTTTCCCATCAAGAAAATATAGCACTAGTCAAGTTAACCGAGTTGCCAGCCAAGCGCTGGGGCGTACATACGCTCAAAGATCGAGATTTATCAGTCTATCAAGGATGCGTTTTGGTAGACTCTCAAGGAACGACTAGCCAACTCCTCCCACTCGTCAAACAGGCAAAAATTCCTATTGTCGTCGTCATCGATCACCACAGCCAACAAGGAGAGCTAGAAGCTGAATTTATCGACGTGCGCCCGCAAATTAGAGCGACTGCCACAATTTTAACCCAATATATTCAAGCAGGATTACTCAGCTTTAATACTAGCAATAAAAGTCACGTAAAATGTGCTACTGCCTTGATGCACGGGGTACGATCCGATACAAACGGCTTATTACAAGCGCAAGAAGATGACTTACTAGCCGCTGCTTATTTGAGTCGATATTATGATTGTCAATTGCTCAACGCCGTCTTACAATCGGCTAGATCGCGGCGAGTAATGGATGTAATCGAGCGATCGCTCAAAAACCGCAAACTCAAAAATAACTTTTCGATCGCAGGCGTGGGTTATCTTCGCTACGAAGACCGCGATGCTATTCCCCAGGCGGCTGATTTTCTCGTCACCGAAGAGAACGTTCATACTGCCGTTGTTTATGGAATCGTTCACGACGAAGACAACGAAATAGAAGTTGTCATCGGTTCTCTGAGAACGAGCAAACTAACGCTCGACCCAGACGAATTTCTCAAAGAAGCCTTCGGTCAGGACGGTCAGGGACGCTTCTACGGAGGCGGACGCAATATGGCAGGCGGTTTTGAAATTCCAATCGGATTTTTGGGCGGCGCTAACGACAATGCAGAATACACTAAGCTCAAATGGGAAGTTTTCGACAATCAAATCAAGCAAAAACTTTTACGCTTGGTTAACCCAGACGATAAGGTGATTCATACTTAATCAGTAATCAGTAATCAGTTAGTTATTTGTCAAATGTCACTTGTCAAGTATTACTTGCAAATCTTTACCAATGACTACTGAACTACTGAACTCCTAAACTACTGAACTCCTAAATATGGAACTATATATTATCCGCCACGGGATTGCAGGCGATCGCGATCCGATTAAATATCCTAACGATGACGAACGTCCCCTCACCGAAGAAGGTCGCGCCAAAACGAAGAAAGTCGCCAAACGACTCAAGGAAAAAGAATTGCGGTTTGATGTTGTCTTAACGAGTCCATTAGTGAGGGCGCGACAAACGGCTGAAATTTTACAAAAAGAGGGTTTGTGCGATCGCTTAGAAGAATTTGCCGCTTTAGCACCTGACGGCGATCTACAAACTTGGGTTAATTGGTGGTTAGAATCTAAATATAATAAAGAAAATAGCTGTATTGCCTTAGTTGGTCATCAGCCGGACTTAGGAAACTGGGCAGAAATTCTGATTTGGGGCAGTCCAAAAGAAAGGTTAATCCTTAAAAAAGCAGGTATTTTGGGATTGCTTTTACCAGAAGGAGAAACGCCAATCGGCAATAGCGAATTATTTCTATTGTCTTCACCGAAATGGTTGCTCTAACCAATCCTTAAAGTATTTTGGTAAAACAGGGAACTTTAGAGCATCGTAAGTTAAGTTAACGTCAGGTAGTAGCAAAGAGATACTAGTAAAACTATGACAACCGTTTGCGAATATAAGCCAGGACTGGAAGGAATTCCAGCCGCTCAATCCAGCGTCAGTTTTATAGACGGAAAAAAAGGAATTCTCGAATATAGGGGATTTCCCATTGAGGAACTTGCTTCTAAAAGTAGCTTTCTCGAAATCTCTTATCTCTTGATCTGGGGAAAGCTACCCACGAAAGAAGAATTAGCGGCTTTTGAAAAAGAAATTCGCTACCATCGACGCATCAAGTATCGGATTCGGGACATGATGAAATGCTTCCCAGAAACGGGACATCCTATGGATGCCCTACAGACTTCTGCGGCTGCATTAGGTCTATTTTATTCTCGTCGTGCCTTAGATGATAAAGCTTATATCCGAGCCGCCGTCGTGCGCCTGCTAGCTAAAATTCCTACAATGGTAGCGGCGTTTCATTTGATGCGCAAGGGAAACGATCCCATTCAACCCAACGACGATCTAGACTATTGTGCCAACTTCCTGTATATGCTCACCGAGCATATCCCCGATCCTCAAGAAGCAGAAATTTTCGACCGTTGTTTGATTCTGCACTCGGAACATACAATGAATGCTTCTACTTTTTCGGCGAGAGTGACAGCTTCGACGTTAACAGATCCTTATGCTGTGATCGCCTCTGCTGTAGGAACCTTAGCTGGCCCGTTGCATGGGGGAGCTAATGAAGAAGTTTTGTTAATGCTTGAAGAAATTGGTTCGGTTGAAAATGTTCGCCCTTATGTAGAAAAGTGTTTAGAGCAAAATCCCAAACACAAATTTATGGGGTTTGGACATAGAGTTTGGAAAGTGAAAGATCCCCGCGCAACCATGTTGCAAAGTTGGGCAGAAGAGTTATTTGAAAAGAAAGGTCGCGACGAGTATTATGACGTTGCTGTCAAGTTAGAAAAAGTACTCGTGGAAGAAAAAGGATATGGAGAGCGAGGAATTTATCCTAATGTCGATTATTATTCCGGTTTGGTTTATCGAAAGTTAGGAATTCCTAGCGATTTATTTACTCCAATTTTTGCTATCTCGCGAGTTGCAGGTTGGCTAGCTCATTGGAAAGAACAACTAGAGGTCAATCGCATCTATCGCCCTACGCAAATTTATACAGGCGATCATGCTTTGGACTATATTCCGATGGAAGAACGAGTGGTTGACGTACAACGGAATGGCAATTACTAACAGTTATAAATAAGGACGAATGGCGATTCGCCCTTACACTAATAAGCGATCGGTTAATTTTCACTAATTGCCGATCGCTGTTTGTTTTTTGCAGATAAACTTAATTAAATACTGAATTCAGTATTCATGATTCAATCAATCCCAACTTGAACGGTTCCTTCAACGACGCGAACGGGATAAGTAGGAATTCTAACTGAATTATCGTCCAAACATTTTCCGGTGATTAAGCTGAAATTTTGTTTGTAAATTGGGGAAGCAACTTTAAGAATACCTTTGCGATCGCCGATAATTCCTCTAGATAAAACATATGCTTTACTAAAGGGATCGTAGTTACTAATAGCATAAACTTCCTCTTCGTAACCGACGCGGAAAATAGCAATTTGTTGACCGTTAATCAAAGCACAAACGCCTGTATTGGGTTGAATATCAGATAGCGAACAAACATAAATCCATTGAGTAACTGCATCGCGAACGGGTAAGCTTTGAACCATGATTTTTTCCTTGTTAGATTTCTAAACTTTTATTAAGAGATAGCACGCCAAGCGTCTTAAAGCGTCCTGCGGAGAACAAGGGAGGATATTGTAAAGACGCAATATAATCGCGTCTCTACCACTGATTACTGATTACTGATTACTGATTACTGATAACTGTTTTTCTGCTTCGGTGGCGGGACGCTTTTGCTCCCGTTCCTCAACATAAATTAGATTGGGATCGGGTCGGTCTGAGTTGATAAAATGACGGAAACGCTTGAGTTTTTCCTCATCTTCAATAGCAGTTTTCCACTCGCATTGATAAGTATCGACTAGATGTTGCATTTGTGCTTCCAAATCCTCACAAATCCCCAAAGAATCCTCAATAATTACCTGACGTAGATAATCGATACCGCCTTCTAACTTGTTAAACCATGTCGCAGTCCGTTCTAGGCGATCTGCCGTGCGAATATAGAAGACTAGGAATCGATCTAAGTATTTAATTAGCGTTTCTTTGTCTAAATCTGCTGCTAGTAAAACGGCGTGTTGGGGTTTCATCCCACCGTTTCCGCAGACATATACGTTCCATCCTTTTTCTGTAGCGATGACTCCGAAGTCTTTACTTTGCGCTTCCGCACACTCGCGAGTGCAACCGGAAACAGCGGATTTGAGTTTGTGGGGCGATCGCAATCCTCGATAGCGTAATTCTAACTCAATTGCTAAACCCGTTGAATCTTGTACGCCAAAACGACACCAGGTACTTCCTACACAAGATTTCACCGTCCGCAACGCTTTTCCGTAAGCATGACCCGATTCAAAACCCGCATCGACTAATTGCTTCCAAATATGGGGAAGTTGGTCTACTCGCGCCCCAAATAAATCGATGCGCTGTCCGCCTGTAATCTTAGTATAGAGTCCGAAATCTTTAGCAATTTGTCCTAATGCTATTAGCTTATCTGGAGTTATTTCTCCGCCAGGAACTCTGGGAACGACGGAATAAGTACCATCTTTTTGAATGTTAGCGAGGAAGCGATCGTTTGTGTCTTGCAACCCCGTGTGAGGAGTATCCATGATATGTTCGTTCCATGTTGAAGCTAACATGGAAGCGACAGCAGGTTTACAAATTTCACATCCCCTTCCTTTACCAAATTGTTGTAAAAGTTGGTCGAAGGTTTTTATTTGATTGACTCGCAACAGATGATAGAGTTCTTGACGCGAATAAGGGAAATGTTCGCACACATGATTGTTGACTTCGATTCCTGCTTTTTTGAGTTCGGATTTGAGTAAATCTGTTACCAGAGGAACGCATCCCCCGCAACCCGTTCCCGCTTTTGTACATTTCTTGATACTAGGAATGTCGGTTAATTTATCGTCTCGAATTGCATTACAAATATGTTCTTTGGTGACGTTATTACAAGAACATATTTGTGCGGTATCGGGTAAGCTTTCGATTCCTATTCCTATCGATTTGCCTTCTCGCGGCGGAATCAGTAAATCTTCGGGATAAGGCGGTAAAGTGATGCGATTTTGGACGAATTGCAACAGCGTCCCATAAGCAGAAGCATCGCCGATTAAAATTCCACCCAAAAGATGTTTGCTATCTTCGGAAAGAACTAATTTTTTATAGATTCCTTGTGGTGCATTGGTAAAAACAATCTCTTTTGCTCCAGGGGTTTTCGCAAAATTATCCCCAAAACTGGCTACATCTACGCCCAAAAGTTTAAGTTTAGTAGACATATCCGCACCAGTAAATTGCTCGGATATGTCGCTATTATTCAAACTATCGCAGGCAACTTCTGCCATCTTATAACCAGGGGCAACCAATCCATAAATGCGATTTTTATAAAGGGCACATTCGCCGATCGCATAAATATTTGGATCGGAAGTTTGACAGTTTTCATCGATAATAATACCGCCGCGATCGCCAACAGCAAGATCGCTATTTCTTGCAAGTTCGTCGCGCGGACGAATTCCTGCCGAAAAGACGATTAAATCGGTTGCTAATTCTGACCCATCTGTAAAGGTCATTTTGATGACTTTGCCATCTTCACTGACAATTTCGCTGGTATTTTTACTGGTATGAATTTTGACTCCCAATGCTTCTATCTTTTCTCGTAAAATTATGCCACCTGCATCGTCAATTTGTACGGGCATTAATCGAGGCGCAAATTCAACGACATGAGTTTCTAAACCCAAATTTTTTAAAGCATTAGCGGCTTCTAATCCTAATAATCCTCCCCCAACGACAACGCCAGTTTTACAGGATTTGGCATAGTCAGAAATCTTTTCTAAGTCTTCAATCGTGCGATAAACAAATGTTCCCGAAACATCTTTTCCTTTAATAGGAGGTACAAAAGGATATGAACCCGTAGCGATAACAACCTTATCGTAAGGAATTTCTAATCCATTTGCCGACGCAATCGTTTGTTTGTCTCGATTAATAGCAATAGCGCGATCGCCGATATAAATTTGAATATTATTTTCTTGATAAAAACCAGGCTCGACTAATGAAAGATCGCCAGCCGTTTTTCCTGAGAAATAACTGCTTAAATTAACGCGATCGTAAGCAACGCGCGTCTCTTCGCAAAAAGTAACTAAATTCCAATCGCTAGCGCATTTTTTAGCCACCATCAACTCTAGGAATTTGTGACCCACCATGCCGTTGCCAATAACAATTAAATTACGCTTAGCAGTCATAACTTTTTCATTTGCTCTTTCTTATACTCGTTATCCTAGAATTTTTGGAGATAAATTCAAGAGAGCCAATGTAATTTATGCAATCTGGCAATTCTAATTTAGGATATTTTACTCGTTAAAAAGTTTACATTAATTGATGATAATTAACATTTTTGACATTTTTGTAACGTTGCTGACTTCGCTAAATTAAGCGATCGCCTCCCAAGCCTTATCAGTAAACGTTTTACTTTATACCCGACAAAAAAAGTCGGGTATGTTTGACGCTATTTTTTGGCTGTGTTAGTATCAGTCGAGTTGACGGATGATAAGAGAGAAAGCAGCATGACTCAGGCAACCCAAAATCAAACCACATCGTTTATTCCCACCTTCACCAAGCTTGTCTCGAAAGAAGGAGGAACCGAATATCCGCTTAAAGCGATGAATATTTGCGAAGAGACGTTTGCTCCTTTAGAAGTCGCTTATGACTACGATCTCATTCGCCGCCAAGTCAGTCGCGAAAGTATCCAAGCCGGCCCTAACTCAATATGGCGCTATCGCGCTTTTCTACCTGTCGCTACCGACAATCCAATCGATGTGGGAACTGGGATGACTCCTTTAGTAAAATCTCATCGTTTGGCGCGTCGCCTGGGTCTAAAAAATCTCTTCATCAAAAACGATGCCGTCAATATGCCGACCCTCAGCTTCAAAGATAGGGTTGTATCGGTTGCGCTGACTAGGGCAAAGGAACTAGGATTTACAACTGTTTCTTGTGCGAGTACTGGTAATTTAGCCAATTCTACCGCTGCGATCGCCGCTCATGCAGGGTTAGATTGCTGCGTTTTCATTCCTGCCGACCTCGAAGCCGGTAAAATTTTAGGAACTTTAATCTACAATCCTACCGTGATGGCGGTAAAAGGAAATTACGACCAAGTAAACCGCCTCTGTTCGGAAGTTGGCAATACATATGGATGGGGATTTGTCAATATCAATTTGCGTCCTTATTATTCTGAAGGCTCGAAAACTTTGGGATTTGAAGTCGCCGAACAGTTGGGCTGGAAACTTCCCGATCGCATTGTAGCGCCCCTCGCATCCGGTTCTCTATTTACCAAGATTTACAAAGGCTTCCAAGAATTTGTCAAAGTCGGTTTAGTGGAAGATAAAAGCGTTCGCTTCAGCGGCGCACAAGCAGAAGGCTGTTCTCCCATCGCAACTGCATTTAAAGAAGAACGCGATTTCGTCACGCCAGTTAAACCCAATACTATCGCTAAATCGATCGCGATCGGCAATCCGGCGGATGGAATTTATGCCCTAGAAATCGCTAGAAAAACGGGCGGACAAATTGAAAGCGTTACTGATGCAGAAATCGTCGAAGGCATCAAACTTTTAGCAGAAACCGAAGGAATATTCACCGAAACCGCAGGCGGAACGACGGTTGCTGTTTTGAAGAAACTAGTAGAAGCTGGAAAAATCGATCCCGATGAAACTACCGTTGTTTATATTACGGGTAACGGACTCAAAACACAGGAAGCCGTACAAGGTTACATTGGCGAACCCTTGATTATTGAGCCAAAATTAGATAGTTTCGAGCGTGCTTTAGAACGTTCTCGCACCTTAGAACGTCTCGAATGGCAACAAGTTTTAGTATAGTCATTAGTCATTAGTCCTTAGTCATTGGTATTAAACAAAGGACAAACGACAAAGGACAAGTGACAAACGACAAAAGACAAACATTGACTGATAACTGAACCTATGGCTGTTAAAGTTTTAATTCCCACTCCCCTACAAAAATTTACTAGCGATCGCGCAACTATTGAGTGTAATGGAACTACTGTTAGCGAGTTAATTGATACCCTAGAGCAAAGCTGTCCTGGTATCAAAGCGCGTTTGTGCGATGAAGAAGGAAAACTGCGTCGTTTTTTAAATTTCTATGTTAATAGTGAAGATATTCGCTTTTTAGACGGAGCAGACACGCCTCTCAAAGATGGCGATGAAGTCAGTATCGTTCCTGCCGTTGCTGGCGGTTAAATACGAGTCTTGACTATCTAAATCCAACAGAAAGTACGGCATTCCCGTACTTTTTTATTTTATGCGCGATCGCAACTGATGAGTAATATCAGTCATCTCCTGGAGAATCTTGTCCGAGAAAAGGAAGAAGTTCTCGGTTGAGACGACCTGTTTTGACAAATTCTGCGTAAGTATCGGCTTCAGTAGCAATTAGTTCTTGGCGCAGTTGTTCGCTTGTATAGTCTTGTAGATTAGGATATATCTGTTGCAACTGTTCTATTTCTGCTTGTAGGCGCTCGATTTCTCCTTTGACAAGAGTTTCTTGATAGCGAACAAATTCTGGTTCGACTCCCGGACGTTTTCCGATTTGTGCGAGGTGTTGAAGAACGCGATCGAGCGCAGTAAAACGCGCGATCGCTGCTGTATACTGTTCGATTAAAGCGCGATCGCCACTCAAGTTTAGTTTGTCGAGCAACGGCTTAACTGTTAATCCCTGCACCAGCAAAGTAAATAAAACCACGCCAAAGACAGTAGCAATAATTGACTCTTTTTCTGGCAAAATTGCGGGAATGCTAAGCGCTAGGGCAATAGAAACCGATCCTCGCAGTCCTCCCCACCACAAGATCGTTTGTTCGGGAATGGGGATTTCAGACCCCGCTAAACGGTTGCTTAAACGACTTAAACCGTAAACAGAGAGCGATCGCATTAAAATCATTGCACCTATCGTTACGGCAATTATGGTCAAATTTTCTCCTAAAATTGCAAAGTGAATTTGGTCGCCAATAAGTAAAAACACGATTGAATTGACAAAAAATGCTAAAAACTCCCAAAAATCGGTCACGATAATACGTGTACGGGGATTCATACCGATACGCGACCCAAAGTTTCCTAAAATCAACCCTGTAGTAACGACCCCCATTACGCCAGAACCCCCCAAATCTTCAGCAATTAGGTAAGTTCCATAAGCTGATACCAAAGTTAAAGATTGCTCGACTAAAGGCAAGTCAAACCGTTGGGTAAGATAGGAAATGCCAAAACCGATTAAACCGCCGACTGCAAAACCAATACCGACCACTGCAAAAAATTTAACCAAAATCGCTTTAAATTCCAGCGATTGAGTACCTAATGGCAGTCCTACCAAGAAACTAAAAGCAACAACCGCCATTCCGTCATTAAATAGACTTTCGCCTTCCATTAATGTCGTTAAACGTCTCTCTACGCCTAATTCTCGAAATAACGCCGTTACGGAAACTGGATCGGTTGCAGATAAACTCGCCCCTATAAGTAAAGCGGTGGTTAACTCCATTCGAGCTAATCTTTCTAATCCCAATGCAATTCCCGCAATAGTAATAACGACTCCCGCGATCGCATACAAACTAATAGGAACTAAATCGCGTTTCAAGCCCGACCATTTTAAATTCCATGCTGCTTCAAATAGCAATGGCGGTAAAAAAATGGACAGAATTAATTCAGGCGACAAATCAACCAAACGAATATCAACAAATGCCAAACAAAGACCTACAATTACTAATAGTAATGTATAAGGAATTTGGCGAAACCAGCTAACAATTTGAGGCAGCGTTGCAACGCTTAAAGACACGGCAAGCACTAAAAGAAATGGCTTTAAACTATCTTCTATTGCAGTTTCATTCATTAGTTAATGAAAAATTGATTGTTAATTTAGTAATGCAATCGTCCCAAAGAGCGCGAGCATTCGGCTCGCACTACTTTTCACAAACCAAATAGAACCGCTCCTCTCTCCGTGCCTCCGTGCCTCTGTGGTAAAATCATTCATAACCTTGTTTCCCAAATCAATAATTCATTCCATCTCATAACTAAGTAAATCTAAATAATGAGGATGGGAAATTAATTCATTTGCCACTAAAAAACCTGCAATTGTCCAAGTCTGATATTTCCTTGCTTGTTTGCCGAGTAATCGACCTTTTTTGCCGTCATAATATTCGGGCCATTCATCTTCATCCAGATAACTTTGAGCGATCGCGATCGCTTTTTTTGCAAGTTCTAGACGATTAGTTTTTTGAGCAGCAGCTACGAGAAACCATAACAGAAACGGCCAATTCCCGCCATTATGATACGACCAGGGACGATTTTTTGGATCGGCTCCCGTAACAATTTGCCATTCTAAACCTTCGAGTGCCGGAAAGCATATTTTCATTGGCATATCGCCTATGAGATCGTTCCAGCGTTGCTCGATTAAATTCATAATTTGTTGCGATTCGCGATCGCAAGCGACAGCAGTAATAATTGCCATCAAATTTCCTAAAGTAAAGAAACGAAAATCCATTCGTCCCGGCCCTAAATTTCCTGCTAAATAACCGCCGTTTTTAGGCAACCAGTCGCTCAACCAATTAGGAATTGATTCGGCATAAATATTAAATCGATTGGCAACTTCTTTGCCAAATTCATCGCCTCGATAGCGATAAATTTCATTTAAACGTTTGAGATCGATCCAGTAATATTCTCGCAGATGATAAGTTAGAGGCGCTAAACGTTGCTCGATGGCATCGAGACAAGTGCAGTTATCATCGTCAGACAAAAGAAGTTCTTTAGCAGCACGTAAAGCAGCATAAAATAGGACTTGAATTTCTAGTGGATGTTCGTAAACTCCCATGCGGCGATCTATTGTAAATGCTCCATCGGGAACTAGTATGGTTGGATACATAGCAAACCGATGAGCGAGACACATCTGTAAAATTAACCTAGTGCCTTCTTGAAACTCGCTTTGACGAGCTAATGCAATATCCCCTGTTGCTTTAGTATAAGCTCGTAATAAAATAATCCACCACAGACAAGAATCCACGGGTGGAACACGTCCAATAGCGTGTTCGCCAAAATCGGCACTCAAATCCTCTCGATCGTCTTTTAATTCAATTTTAAAACTCGCTGGCATCAGTCCCGGCCCTGGTTTAAAAGCATCCATTTGCGGGTCGTGACTTTGTAAGGTGAGAGTTACCTTCAAAAAATTGCGGACGATTTCTGGTTGTCCTTTCATCAAAAAAGCCAGTGCCGAGGGAACAAAATCGCGAATAAAACATTGGTCGTAATTAACAGCAGCGACTTCGGAATCGTTGGCGGCAATGGTTCCCACTGGCTGACCTCGATAGTAAATAATCGATTTTTCCAGTCTTTCCCAAGCTTCTTTAATTAAATCGTTTTTTGTTGTCATTAATCGTTTGCTCTCCTACCGTTAAATCGATAAAACATTGCTCTGTCTAGTTTGTTCTTCTTGTGTGGGACGGTATTGCAACCAAGCAAATAAAACTGCATTACCAAGAAAAATTATGGAGATCGCTGCTACTAATTGCAGCATGAGACTGTAACGCATAATAAAGCCTTTAATTTAAGTTTTTTTTCAAATACAAAAGAATCAAATTCTATACTTTTCCTACAAGTTCCGATTGTTTTTCTGGGGTTATATCTCCTTGAATTGTCAGTCTTTGAAACCATCTGTGGGTAGAATTAATTTCCATGTCTCAAAAAACCTCAATTTTGTGGATGTTGTACCCGAAAGTTTGCCCAAAGAACAAAGCCGCGAACTTGGCAGTCTAATTTTTCTAACCATGTAACTAGCTCGTGATTGCTGTTGTGCCAAGTGGTATAGTCTCGGTCATCGCGAACGAGAGTCAATCCCGTCAAGGGATTTTCAATGACTGTATGAATATTGCGGTTAAAGCGTTCTTCTAAGGATTTAAGTAGCTGTGTCGATTTGGCTTGCGCTACTTCAAAACTTAGTAAAGTGTAATTTTCTTGTTCGGTAATCTGCTGAAGTTCGGCTACATTGTTAAATTTTCGCCGTCCAAAAGTTCCCTGAGTTGGTACTAGCAGCGCTGCTAACCCATCTGTCCAATTTTGCCGATTGCGCGCAAAATAATTCCAATCGCCGTAAGCATATTGGATTAATTCACCGTTGCTTGTGGGTAGTACCAATCTAGAATGAAAACCGTCATGTACAACGCTGATATAGATTGGCTCGGCAGGGTCAGTCGGAGGGATAATGGTCGCTGGAGAGATTATCCAGACCAACGTTAGAGAACCAATGACTATCAAAATAAATTTAGCAATGCGGCATAACTTCATAAACAAAAAGAGTTTGTGTTATTAACTCGGAAGTTGCACGCGCCTCAAACTATGTTGTAATGTTCCAGATGGACGTTGGTAACGGGTACATCCAACTCGTACAAAGCGACTTCCACTGCATCCATCATTTTTGGATTGGCACAGATGAAGTAATTGCGCGTGGCAGGACGCTTGGGAATATAGCGTTTGAGCAATGCTTTATCGACATATCCCGTCTCTCCTTGCCAATCATCGGGGGGTTCTCTGAGAACGTGGACAATAGTAAGGTCTAATTTCTTTTTTAACTCCTCAAGTTCTTCGCGATAAGTGATGTCTTCCCAGCTTTTACTTGCATAAATCAACAGCAAAGGTCGTTCGTCCTGGCGTTCGGCTAAGGTAAGGATAATACTGAAAATCGGCGTAATGCCGATTCCTCCGGCAATAAAGACAAATCCTGCGGTATCCTCATAGCGATCGCTCGTAAAAACGCCATAAGGGCCGTCGAGATAAGCTTTTGTCCCCGGTTTTACGTCTTTAATCGTATTGGTAAAGTCACCCACTGCTTTAATGCCAAATTCAATAGAGTCGTGTTTTTGGGCACTCGAAGCCATTGAAAAGGGATGTTCTCGCATTCTAAATGGCGAGATTTCCAAAGTCAGCCAAGCAAACTGACCGGGTTGAAAGTGCATTCCTTCATGTCCAAAGGGACGCAAGACTAAATTCCAAACATCTCCTCGTTGAGGGTTAACCGCTTCGACTAAATACGGTTTTTTGAGCATGAACCAAGGTTTAACCAAGCGGACATAAATTAACAGCCACAAGGCAACTAAAGCAATGCCAATCCAGAGAACGGCTTTCCAAAACAACCCTAAATAATTACTTACGCCTAAAGCGTGTCCCAAACCAAAGCCAACAGCAATAACTGCTAAGATTCCATGAGCAATGCGCCAAGGTTCGTAAGGAATGTTCAATCGTTTGCGCCAGATGGATGTAATGACAATCGCAATGAGTGCCAAAGTCCCAATAACCGCTAACCTCGCTCGCCACGGCGCTTGTGGGAAGTTCAATAGTTGCAGGGTTTGTGGGTTATCAATAAATAGGATTATTGGATGAGCGAGGATGAAGACAAACGCAACGATGGAAGTATATCGGTGAAATTGAAGAATGAGATCGATTCCATAAGAAGCTTCAATATGGTTGATGCGCGCGGTTAGTGCAAATTGCATCGCCATCATAGCCAAACCGATGAAACCAAGAGCAACGGAAAATTCTAGCCAAAAACTTCGTCCTTCATTGGGAGTCGGCGGGTACAAAAGTAGAATGAGTAAGGGAAAAAGAACGATTATTAGATATGCACCTATCCATAACAACCCTATGACTAAGGGATTTCTCATCAATAGGCTTCTCATAGCGGCTCACCTCATAACTTCCTCGTTCGATCTTTGCGAGCAAAAATGAAGCAAAAATGACAGCAGGATCTCTATAAGAATTTTTGGTATTTCTAGCAACTTTCAGTAGACTTGGTAGGTTGGGTTTCATGCTTCAACCCAACATTTGTAGGCTTTGTTGGGTTTCGTTACCTCAACCCAACCTACAGTTTAATGATTTGTCAATCAACCAGGTTATTTCTTGGCGATCGCATCTACTAATAGTTAGAATTATTTAACTCTTCTCGTCTAACTTCCTCAATTTTGATGATATTGACGTAATATCTGTTTTTGGTAAATCATCAATAAAATTTTGAATGATACGAATAGGGATAACAGGATTTCCTAAAGCTTTGCAAACAAAATCATAACCTCTTTTCAAAGCTAGTTCTGATGGCTCTACTAGGAAAATATTATTTAGGTTAGCATCGATTTTTTCGTTAATTAAATGTTCTATAAAAATTAATGTTCCTAAAGCTTGTCCGCACCTTACAAGCTAACGCCACTCCGAGAAAATACGTAAATTTGATAATATTTATCCTCATCCTCAAGATAACAATTTTTGTTTAAGAAGGTGCTTGTCGCCACTTATCGAGAAAATCTTTGAATAATACTTCTTCTATCCAAGTCTTAGCTACTACCGTTAGCGGTATTGCCATCAATAGTCCCAAAGCACCAAAAAAGCTAGCAAAGATAATTTGAGCAATTAAGGTCATAGCAGGCAAGAGCGATACCTGTTTTGCCATAATGGTAGGCGTTAGCCAGTAGCTTTCAATTTGCTGGATGACAATATAAAAAACCAAAACGGCAACAGCTTTCCAGGGAGCATCCAGCAACGCGATCGCAATAGGAAACACAGCAGCTATAGTCGGGCCGATATTAGGAATTAAATCGAGCAATCCTGCTAAAATTGCATGAGCGAGTGCTAAAGGGACTTGTAAAATCCACAAACCAATCCCGCTTAAGACAGCAATAAAACTCATTTGAATGAGAATTCCAGTCGTCCAATTTCCTAATGCAACTTCGCATTGGGAGACAATTTCGCTAGCGCGCCGACGATAAAAGGAAGGAAAAAGTCGAATGAATAAAAGCTTATAAGGTTGGGGATTTACTAATAACATCAAACTTAAAATGATAACTAAAAATAGCTGTGCAACAGCGCCAATATAGGCAGAAAAAAAGTTAAAAGTATGGGTAAAAAATTCAGAAATGTATGGCTGAAGCTGTTGTAAAATTGTATCTAGATTGGGAAGATCGATAAAATCTGATTTATCTATGCGATTTTCTAGAATATTAAGTCCTTTTTGAATTTGGGTAAATACTTGGGGAAATAGCTCGATTAATTGTTGTAATTGATCGGCAAAAGCAGGCACAATTATCGAGAAAACGAGAGTAAAAAGAAAAACTAAAATAATAAGACTTAATAAAATAGCCCAACCGCGCTGCTTAATCCATCGCTGAAGTAGTTGCACGAGTTGATTTATCGCCGTTGCTAAAACGACGGCACTAAAAAATAGCAGCAGCAATTGTCGAATTTGCCACAAAATATAAACTGATAAAATTAAGGCAATTAAGCCAATAGCTCGACTTAAACTCACTATAGCAATCCTAAATGATTCATGAAAGCCTCTCTATTTCTCTTTTTTTGTGCGATGCTCCTCCCGCTACGCTGGCGCTTGCGGAGCGTGCGCGTCGGTCTGGGTGTCTGGAGTGGTTAAACAACAAAAACCTTTTTCAGCAATGAAATAAGATTGCTATAGCGATCTTAGTGTTTGCGAAGAAGAAGATAGAAAAGGCTCCGTAAAAGTTATCTTTAAAAAAGAATTGCGATCGCAAAATAATGAATGCTTCAAGGTTGCAATTTATCTAACATTGGCAGCTAACTGACCTAGTAGTGTAGCAACCAAAGTTAGCACAATCGAACCGATTAAGGCAGGCAGAAAACCTGTTACTACAAAACCAGGCGTGAGGAAACCTACCAACCACAACATAAAAGCATTAATGACTAAGAGAAATAAACCAAAAGTAAAAAGGGTAATAGGAAACGTCAAAAGCACAAAAATTGGTCGAATAATTGCATTGACCAATCCTAAAATAACGGCAGCGATCGCAGCAGACGTCCAACTAGCAATCGCAAAGCCCGGAACGAAATAGGCTGTTATCATTAGCGAAATAGCAGCCACTAACCAAGTTAGCAAGAAATTTAGCAGCATAACTCTAATCTGAGGGTTTAATGGCAAATCATCGTGGCAATCTTTGAAGGCGATCGCCTTTTCCTTGTGTCTGTCTAGTATCGACAAGAAAAATGATGAAAAAATGACATCAGAAAGTTGGGAATTCGATTTGAAAAGTCGTTCCCCGTCCGACAATGCTATTAACGCGAATATGACCGCCATGCGCCTCGATAATTTGTTGCGCGATCGCCAAACCCAATCCAAACCCTTTAGTACGATCTTCGTGCGCTCTTGTTATCTTCGCTCGATAAAACCTCTCGAAAACATAGGGTAAATCTTCTTTTGCTATCCCAATCCCACTGTCTTCTATTTGAATAATTACTAAACCCAAACAAATAAACAAACGCAACCGTATAGTACCGCCAGGGGGTGTATAGCGAAAGGCATTTTCAAGTAAATTTCCAATTGCTTGAGCCAAAAGGGTCGGCTCTACTCGCACTTCGATCGGCTGCCGAGGAATATCGCATTGCAAGTTTAACTGTTTAGCATTGGCTTGCGCGACGTAAGAATCGACTAACGCCTGTAACCAACTACCTAATTCGATTTTTTTGAGCGATTCGGTGTTTAATCGTCCTGCATGACGAGCTAAAAACAAAAGATCGCTTACCAAAAGACTCGTTGACTTAACGAGATTGGCAATTTTCTCGAAGCGATGGCGTTGCTTTTGCAGGGATTCATCATTAGCGCAAGCTAGCAAACCTACTTGAGCATTAGTGAGAATGGCTGCTAAGGGCGATCGCAATTCATGAGAAGCATCGGCAGTGAAGCGCTGAAGTTGCTCGTATGCCTGACGAATCGGCTGCATTGCCAACCCGCCTAAAGCTCTACCAACAAATCCAATAACGCCAATAGTCCCCGGTACGGCTATTGTCAATAACAGTAAAAATTCCCTCAACGTTTCTTTAATTGGAGTCATCGAGGTAGCAATTTGGAGATAACCAATGGTTACGCGATCGTATTCGACAGGCAGAGTGACTTGACGAAGCCATTCATTATGTCTCTCTCCAACAGTTTCAACGGTTAGAAATTCCGATGATGCGATTAATTTTTCTGATGCTGGCAAACCGTAAAATTGCACCAGTTGACCGTTTGCATCGTACCAACGAGCATAGATTAATTCGCTAGACAAAGACTGCGATTTTATCCCCAAAAGCGGCACATTATCTAGGCTTACCTGCCATTGACCTTGGTGTAATTCGTATTGCACGCTTGCTATCATAATGCTGCTTTTTTTATACAGCAAGCGATCTAGTTCTTCTAGTTTGTCCGTGACTTGCTGATAAAAAATCGTGCCTGCAAAGATGGTTAAAATACTACCCATTGAAAGGGTAAACCAGCGAGCTAAATTGCGACGGCTACGATTAAACATTAAATCTGCTTACTGCTTATTGCAAGGATCGAAACAATAACCCATCCCGTAAACGGTTTTAATCGAGTCGGCTGCCTCTACTAACTGCAATCGCTGCCGCAAACGCTTAACAGAAGCCGATACAGCATTACTTTCTGGTTCTGTGCCCCATTCCCACAAAGCTTGTTCGATTTGGTTGCGGCTTAACACTTGACGGGGGTGACGGACAAAGTATTCTAGTAATTGAAATTCGCGGGGCGATAGTTGCACCGATTCCTCACCGCGTTCTACTGTTAAACTGGTTGGGTACAGTTGTAAATCGGCAATACTCAGTATATCTCCCTGCCATAAAGGCGATCGCCGCCCTAATGCTCGCACTCGCGCTAGTAATTCGACTAGATCTATGGGCTTAACAATATAATCATCAGCACCAGCATCTAATCCTTTAACTTTGTCTAAAACCGTGTCTTTAGCGGTCAAAATTAGGACGGGTGCTGTTTTTCCAGCATGTCGATACTGCTGACACAAATTTAAGCCGCTAAAATCGGGCAACATCCAATCTAAAATTAACAGATCGTAGTCTTTCTCGCCTATGAGCCATTGCGCTGTTTCTCCATCCGGTGCGCCATCCACGATATGTCCGACTTCCGATAAAGCTTCGTGCAGGGGTTCGAGTTGTTCTGGATCGTCTTCAACCAGTAAGATACGCATTCAATGTTTTTACCTCCTTCTCGTTTAGGTTTAACAAGAAAAGGCGAGCTTAGCGTCTTTCTCCAGTCAGATTTAGTGGCGATTGGCGATCGCTTTTAACAGTGACCAGCGACTTGTAGGGGACGGGGCTTTGTTATCGGGCGGAAATAGTTCGTCTTCCTGGGCTTCGCTGCGTCTTCTCTAGCCGTCCCGCAGCCACGACCCATGGCGTGCGCCCTCCCAGTTATCAGCGATCGATGATTAGAATTTAGGAGAAGAGTAGGATAGTAAATATTCTCCCTTGTCTCCAAAAGTCCCCCTTGTCCTCTTATTACTTTCGACTTTCGACTTTTCTTGTCCTCTTATTACTTTCGACTTTCGACTTTCGACTTTCGACTTTTCTTGTCCTCTTATTACTTTCGACTTTCGACTTTCGACTTTCGACTTTTCTTGTCCCCCACTCCCTATCAATAGAGATAAATAATATTATGTCCTCAACTCGTTTGTGGAAAACTTTATCTTCATTGTGGTTAGAATTTTGGCTGCCTCTACCTTTATTAGGAATTATCTTCTGGGTGAGTGGAAATTCCACAATCGATTATATTTTCAGCCGACCGTACACGACGGCAAATACGCTGAAACTATTAGCAGACCCACCTACACGAGTGAATTTAACGCTTACAAGACTATCAGTTACTGTCAGAATCGACAAAGTGAAAAAATTGACTGAAGTGGAAATTCAGTCGATCGCACCTGCTCAAACAATAAAATTTAAGTTTCCCTCAACATCTGTCGAGCAAATAGAAGCTAAAATTGCTCAAGAACTCGGATTGTCTTTTCAAGAAGTTAGAAAGCTGACTCGATATATCATTATTTCCTCATCTGCGTCGCAAGTAAATAATACTAAAACCCAATAAGCAATCGGCTCTGCCGCTGCCATGAATGGCGATCGCGCCTTCAAATTGCTTACTGAATTTAGAGAATTGATATCGTTTATGAGTCAAGCGAATAATTTTGGTGCATAGGGAGTTTCAAGGCGTGACTGAATTCTACGTTTAATTCTAACTGCCTATTTACCTCTAAACACTGAAAATTTCAACTATTAAGCAGGTCAACAAAAATAATTGCAATAATTTTAAAGAATCGTAGGGTGGGCATTGCCCACCCTATAGGCGATATAGATGTTTTCTTGAGTCAGCTAA
>JALOOL010000365.1 GCA_025454425.1 Hydrococcus sp. Prado102
TGAACCACATTAGAGATATTGTGTCATAATGTGTTTTTAACAATACAGCATTAAAGGGTGTTACAGCCGACATGGATGAATTTTTTGTCAAGTTTACATTGCAATTTACGTACGCCATGAATGTTTCGTTTACTTGTCACATGCAGAGACGGTCTGACTGACGAAGGTAACGTTTTACCACTTACTGAAGACCTTCAAAGGCGATATCCTACAGACACGTTATACTGCAACTTCAGGTTAGTAGTATAACGCTTATTACTCGGCTATGGAAGATGTATCAACTGCCGAACGAACGTCAGATGATAGTTTGGCAACAGTTCACTTTTCAATTTACGGTGTAGTAGATTAATGAAGGAATAACGTTTCCGCACTTTTAATTGCCTTAACTGACAGTTTACAGATTATAGTTGCTTTACTATTGCTAATTAATAAATCAATAAATTGTCAACATTATTTAAAGCGAATTAGTTACAATTTTTGTTCAACGCAACGACGTCTTAGGGCCGTATGCATCAATCTCCAATTACCGGAAATTGTCAATTTTCCCGAAAAAAACTAGTCCTTTTTCGGAAATTGCTATGCACCAAGATGGATTATACATTGACTATCTAACTCCCCCCCAGATGATGACCTGTTGGATAGCGCTCAACGATGCTACTCCTGCGGATGGGACGCTGGTGTATGCTAAAGGTTCGCATAAATGGGACGCGATCGATTTGACGGGAGAATTTCACGCGCCGACGAAAGATTATCGTTGGGCGATGTTGCAAGCCGCAGAAAAAGCTGGAGTACCCGAACCCGAAATAGTCTTCGTCGAAGTTCCAGCGGGAGGTTGCGCGCTTCATCACGGGCGATTGTGGCACGGATTATGTAAAACGACCCGAACCGAAGGAATGTTTCACAGCGTCAGCGTACATACCCTTCCAGCTAACGCTCAGTTTCATCCGACTAACAAGCCTGGTTATATCTACGGTCGCTACAAACGAGTTGGAGATTTGACAATGGATGAAAGTTTTTTTCCGATTTTGTGGAGAAAAGACGGCTATCGATCGCCATTTTTAGCGAATTATTGCGAGGATGGATTGCGAGCGAGATCGCCAAAATATGCTAATTTATAAAATTTCCCCAACCGAATATTAAGAACAGATCGTTAAGCTGTTAAGCATTTAAACTGTCCAATGATTCAAATCATTTCAGAACTTAAAAACGATACAAAGCTCCCTAAATTCAGTCACCAATTTAAATGCGTGTTAGCTTAAGTATAAATTACCAGTAAAATCACCTAATTAATTGCTGTCTAAAAAAAGATTTTTTAGGCGAAAATACTGAAGCGATCGACTTTAAGTAAATTTAAAATAATCAAGAATAATTTAGGTTGATTAAATGTTTTGTATTGTTTAAATTGATATGACTACAACAAAAACTTGGAATGGAGAAGCTTTCTGGGGATTGGATTACGAGTTCGATCCCCAATGGATTTTGACCCCAGAGCAACAGCAATTACAAGCTAAATTAATTGAATTATGCGCTTCTATTTTACGTCCGAATGCGATCGAGTGCGATCGCAACCTCATCTATCCGCGCAAAAACTTTGAAGCGCTTGCTTCTCTCGGTTTATTAGGACTTTTGGTTCCCAAAGAATGGGGAGGTTTAGGGGAAAATCACGTCTGTGCGGCGATGATAGTAGAAACGATCGCCCGCTATGGTTGTCCGAGTACGGCAATGTGCTATACGATGCACTTGGGAGCAACAGCAGCAGCGCTATTTCGATGCCATCAAACCCCAGAACTTCAACAATTGTTAAAACGACTTGACAAAGAGGTTTTAATCGGAACGCTATCTTATTCAGATCCCGAAACCGGATCGCATTTTTGGTATCCCGTATCCTCAAAAGCCGAAAAGACTCCTCAAGGTTGGCAAGTTTCTAAAAAGGCATCGTGGACGACTTCGGCGGGATTTGCAGATTGGTACATCGTGCAAACCACTAGCCCAGAATTTGATGGGAATTACTCGGATTTGTCGTGTTTTTTGATCTATAAAGATGAAGTCAAAGCAGAACCGCACAAATGGGATGCGCTAGGATTGCGCGGCAATCAGTCTGGAACGCTATTGGTAGATGGGGTAACAGTTCCACGCGATCGCATGGTCGGGCCAAAAGGCGATGGAACATCCTCAAACGATGAAATTGTCGATCCCTTTTTCTTACTTTGTTCCTCAGCTTGTTGGAATGGAATTTCATTAGGCGCGATCGACCTTGCTAAACGCCATGTCACCCGTAAAAAGCACGTCGATGTAGGAATGCGAGTCGCCGATTATCCAACGATTCAAGACTATTTTGGGGAAGCGATTATCGATACGAATACTTGTCGCTCCTTTACCTTCACAATGGGCAAACTGATGGACGATCTCACCAATAACTGCGATTGGTCGATTCATGAGGATTTAACCGCATTACCTCGCGCAGCTTATTTATCGTGGTACTGGCAAATTAAATTTGCTGCTGCTAAAAATGTCGCTCGTGTTTGCGACAAGATGCTTCATGCTTGCGGCGGTTCTGGTTACAAAAAAGACATGGAAATCGAGCGATATTTGCGCGACGGCAAAGCTGGATGGGTCATGGGGCCAACCAATGAAGTGCTGCGTCAGTTTGTTGGTAAAATGGCGCTGCTGGGAATCGAGTCGTTGGACTATTGGAATCAGAGCGTCAACGAGCGAGTATTGCATAATGAAGTAAAGAAGCTCAACGCAGAAGGAAAGCGCAAACTTGCAGAAAGCCTTTTGCAAGAAGCGGCACAAGAAGAGGCTAAAAAAACGGTTCAATCATTTGCAGGTGTTGTCGAACGCTGAAAGATGAATGGAAAACTCTATTTTGAACTTTGAACTTTTTATTATGATAAACTCTAACGCAGCAGTTGGCTCAGTTGTATCGCTCTGGCGATATCCCGTCAAATCGATGCTCGGCGAAGAACTGAACGCAACGCAGGTGACAGAAAAAGGACTATTGGGCGATCACATTTACGCTCTCATCGATACGGCGACGGGAATGACCATCAGCGCCAAAAATCCGCGTAAATGGGGCAAAATGTTCGATTGTCGTGCAGCGCTGGCTGAAACTAGCGTTAAAATTACGCTTCCCGATGGTGCGATCGTATTAAGTAACGCTGATGATGCAAACCAAATTCTTTCGCAACTTTTTGGACGAGAACTTAAACTAAAAGCGATCGCGCCGCAAAAACCCAGTTTAGAGGAGTATTGGCCAACCATTGAAGGGCTACCTCATCAAGACGCAGTTACCAATGAAGCAACCCTTGCTAATACTTTTTTTGATGGTGCAACCGTTCATATACTAACCACAGCAACGCTAGATCGACTGCAAGAAATTACGCCAAATAGTCGCTTTGAAACTCGTCGATTTCGACCTAATATCGTCGTTAAACCCATGCAGGAAGCCAAAGGATTTATCGAAAACGATTGGATTGGACGAGAAATCGCGATCGGTGATGAAGTGCGTCTTAAGGTTACGGGTGCTTGTCCTCGTTGCGTGATGACAACAATGGCGCAAAGCGAACTACCAAAAGATCTAAGCGTGTTGCAAACGGCTGTTAAACACAATCAAGGCAATGTAGGCATCTATGCCAGTGTAGTTCGAGGCGGTATTGTTCGACGAGGCGATCCCGTCTTTTAAAGTCGTCCATTCGTTGGCGTAGCCCGTCCCTTGGACGTAAGTCGCTCATTCGAAAGTAATTAATCCAAAATCCTTTCATCCAAAACGATCGCTGGTCACTGAAAAAATCCCTTTTCCCAGACAAGGCTAGAGTGTTTTTCACTTAATCGAGAACTTCTATAAATTGCTGTATGTATCTCAAACGACCTTCCAAGATTGCATTGCCAGAACCACTAGGCAAAATCGTGGCAGAATATCGAATTGAGCCTGCCACCGCGATCGCATATCAAGTGAAAGCCGGACAATACATTCAAATTATCGATGTTGAAGGCGCTCAATGTTCTGATTTTTTGGCGTTTGCTAAAGAAAACTATACAGAAGAACTCGATGCTGCGACAACGCGAACCTTGAATGGATTAGCCATGCCGCAAGCGGGTTTGTTGGGTAAGTACTTCTCCCAAACCATGCAGCCATTATTGGAGGTAATTCAAGATACTTGCGGACGACACGACAGTTTTTTGCTTGCTTGCACTGCCCGATATTATGAAGATGCAGGCTATCCAGGACATCCAAGTTGTAGCAACAATTTCAATCGTGTTTTGCAACCCTATGGCATCGCACCTCGCTCTGGCTGGGCAGCAATCAACTTCTTTTTTAACACAGAAGTGAATTGCGCTGGCGAAATAGTTGCAGGAGAATCTTGGTCGCGTCCGGGAGATTATGTACTGCTACAGGCAAAGCGAGACTTACTCTGTGCGAGTTCTGCTTGTCCCGACGATATCGATCCGGCAAATGGGTGGAATCCTTCAGCGATTCACGTCCGCATCTACGATGCTAACCAATCTTTTGAAAAAGCGATCGGACGACGAGCATCTAAAGATTCTCCCGTGCGCCTCACAACCCCTAGCGGCTTTACATCGAGCATTCAAAAACTGACAGACGATCTTACCGAATATAACGGCTTTTGGGTTCCCAATAGCTTTGCACATCGCGGCATTCACGATGAGTATTGGGCATTGCGAGAACGTGCTGCCATTATGGATTTATCGGCATTGCGAAAGTTTGAAATTACGGGAGAGGATGCACTCGATCTCTTGCAAATGGCATTTTCACGAGATGTTTCAAAACTCGCGCTTTCACAATCTGCCTATGGATGTTTGCTCAATCCCCACGGTGGAATCATCGATGATGGGATTGTCTTTCGCTTAAAAGAAACCGATTATCGCTATGTCGGCAATTGCGACAGCGATGAAGCTTGGTTAAATCGCGTGGCACGACAGTTTGGCTATCGAGTTATTATTACGCCTTCTAGCGATCGCTTGCATAACTTAGCCATTCAAGGGCCGCGATCGCGAGAGATTTTGCGATCTATTGTAGAGTTAGACGCTGGAATCATAGACGATCTCGCTTATTTCCGCTTTGCTACGGGTACGGTTGCTGGTATTCCAACCTTAATTTCTCGCACGGGTTATACAGGCGAACTCGGCTATGAATTGTTCGTACATCCCCAATATGGAGCCGAACTGTGGGATGCTTTAATGGAAGCTGGAAAGCCATACGATCTTCTGCCGATGGGGATGCTAGCACTCGATCGCGCTAGGATCGAAGCAGGATTGCTCGGCGCTGGACGAGAATTTGACGATATGACCTCTCCCTATCAAGCGGGAATCGGTTGGGCAGTTGCCATGAAAAAAACCGATTTTATTGGCAAATCTGCATTAGAAAAAATTCGAGAACATCCGCCAAAAGTCGCTGTAGGACTGGTACTCGAAGGAAATGAAGTCGCTGTTTTCGGTCAGTGCATTCATGCAATTGGAGAAAACTGGCGAGTAGGGACGATTACCAGTGCCACCTTTTCGCCCATTCTCAATCAAAGTATTGCGATCGCTCAAGTCGTTCCCGAATATGCTGCTATGGGAACTGAATTAGAGGTTGGATTTGTGGATGGGATGAAACGCCGTGTCAGGGCAACAGTAGGCACTTTAGCCGCCTATGACCCAACTAAAAGCCGCGTAAGAACCTAATGAATTATGGATTTCTTGCTTTGATTTGGGTAAAGGGTAAGGGGAAAAGGAAAAATGATTGAGATCG
>JALOOL010000366.1 GCA_025454425.1 Hydrococcus sp. Prado102
AAAAAAAGAAAAATTTACATTATACAATTACAAAATTAAATGATCGGAATAACTTTTAGGTAGAACGGGGCAATAAAAAAGCGGGCATAAATTACCCGCTATTGAAATTAAAATAAGTTTTAATTGCTAACTACACGTTCTGAGTTTGCTTATCTTTTGCCAAGAATTTTTCTAACTCACTCAGCGCATCCGCATCTACTTTTGTTTGCATCGGGCAGAATTTCGGGCCGCACATCGAGCAGAATTCCGCCGTTTTATAGATATCTGCTGGTAAAGTTTCGTCGTGATATTCCCTTGCTCGTTCGGGGTCGAGGGATAATTCAAACTGACGATTCCAATCAAAATTATAACGAGCGGTTGATAGTTCGTCATCGCGATCGCGCGCGCCTTGACGATGACGAGCAATATCCGCTGCGTGTGCGGCAATTTTATAAGCAATTAACCCATTGCGAACGTCTTCTGCATTGGGAAGTCCCAGATGTTCCTTGGGAGTGACGTAGCACAGCATTGCCGTCCCATACCAACCTGCTAAAGCAGCACCGATCGCAGAAGTAATATGATCGTATCCTGGGGCAATATCTGTCACCAATGGCCCCAGCACGTAGAAAGGTGCTTCGCTACACTCTTCCATCTGCTTTTTAACGTTAAACTCGATCTGATCCATCGGGACGTGTCCGGGTCCTTCTACCATCACTTGTACGTCGTGTTCCCAAGCGCGGCGAGTCAGTTGTCCGAGGGTTTTCAATTCCGATAGTTGCGCTTCATCGGAAGCATCGTGCTGACAGCCAGGACGCAGAGAATCGCCTAAACTGAAGGAAACATCATACTTCTTGAAAATTTCGATGATGTCGTTGAAATGGGTGTAAAGTGGATTTTGTTTGTGATGGTGGAGCATCCATCGGGCGATAATTCCGCCGCCGCGAGAAACAATTCCCGTGATGCGGTTTCTAACCAACGGTAGATATTCGATCAAAATCCCCGCATGGATAGTCATATAATCGACCCCTTGTTGGGCGTGTTTTTCGATGATATGAAGGAAGTCATCGGGGGTTAAATTTTCGATTTTGCCATGTACGCTTTCTAGTGCTTGGTAGATAGGAACCGTACCGATAGGGACTGGTGAGGCATGAATAATCGCAGTACGAATGATATCTAAGTCTCCACCGCCTGTAGATAAGTCCATGACGGTATCCGCGCCATATTTGACCGATAAATTGAGTTTTTCAACTTCTTGGTCGATACTAGAGGAATTGGGAGACGCGCCAATATTGGCATTGACTTTGCATTTAGATGCAATACCGATACACATCGGTTCTAAATTGATGTGATTGATATTTGCAGGAATAATCATCCGTCCCCGCGCAACTTCGTCGCGAATTAACTCCACGGGTAAGTTTTCCCGTTTGGCGACGTATTGCATTTCTTCGGTTATTAGTCCCTGACGCGCGTAGTGCATCTGCGATACATTAGCTTGTCCGCGTCGCTTGGCAACCCATTCTGCTCTCATATTGTTATTCCTCAATAAACAGCTTCCCTCCGCTGGTATTACCCAGTCTCAGGTTCTAAGGGACTGTCTCAGCCTGGAAGATCCAGACACCCCTAGCTATGCAAGCATTGTATTACTAAAATGGCGCTGAGTTTATTAATTTTTATCAATTTCTAAATAAGTTATTAGTGAGAGTGAATTTTTAAGAACTAGTAAAAGTTCGGTTAAAAGAAATCGCTCCCCATCAAAACGCGATCGCTTAAATCAGTAATTAGTAATTTTAATAATTGTTTGAGGTCTGAAGTATAAGACTTCTTTAAAATCAATGTTTGTTTGTAGGATTGATTACATTTTTTTGTAATTTTATAAAATGTCTATTTTTTTTATCAACAATTTATAACATAAAAACCATCGATTGATAGGGTTAACTTATCTCAGCCCAGTCTAGGAGAGCCGCGATCGTATTTTTTTAAAGTTCGACTAATTGTCTTTTTGTTATTTTTTGCTGTAATATCTATGACGTGTTTTCTGGTAAACGCATACAAAGCATACAAAAACCCAAACATTAATTAGTAGTCATCTTAGACGGACAAAGTAAACTGTTGTTCCTCAGCCGTGCGATCCTATGCCCGCAATCTTTCCTTTTAGGAGTAAAAGCAATGAGCGAACTTAACCTCAAAATTCTTTTTGTTTCTGGAATTGTAGCTTGGTCAATTATTCGTTATCCCTATGAAAAGAAGAACAAACAAAACAAAATCATAGATGAAAGAAAAGCAAAACTACAACCCTTGTTGCTTCTTTTTGCACTTACGGGAATGCTAATGCTACCAATAGTAGACACATTTACTAATTGGCTGAGTTTTGCTAATTATCAACTTCCCATTTGGGCGAATTTCGTCGGGATTTTGTTATATTTTGTTGCCACGGGTTTATATTGGAAAACTCACCGCGATCTAGGGCGAAACTGGTCGCCTACCTTACAACTCCGAGAAGGACATACGCTAATTACAACTGGCATCTACAAAAATATACGCCATCCCATGTATACAGCGATATGGTTGTGGTGTCTGGCACAACCTTTATTACTCCAAAATTATCTTGCTGGTTTAGCTGGTATAGTTGCCTTTGGAACTGTCTATTTTATTCGCGTTGCGAAAGAAGAAAAGATGATGCTCGATCGCTTTGGCGATAAATACTACAGTTACATGAAGCGCACGGGCAGACTTTTTCCCAAATTATTTATCTAATTGAGTCTTGCAAAAGTACTTTTTGTAAGTAAAAAATAAAAAAGGCGAAATCATAACAATATAGTATGTTCGCCTTTTTTATACATATCAAGGACATTATTTAAATAGTTTAAATTTTGGCCTATAGTTTTTTGTATTATTTTTTGAGTTTAGCTACTTAAAGACAAAAATTATTTTATGAACGATCCAAATGGCGAAACCGATCTAACAACACTTCTAAAAAATATGCAGCCGTTGTGCGATCGCAGGATGTTTGTATTCTGTTCGATTAACGAAGCTAGATACAAGCAACTACAAATTATTCCTATAGGGATTTTTCGCGAAACGGAAGGCATTACTATTATCGCGAATAAAGACGATGCTGACTCAGAATATTTATCTTATTCCGATATTTGGGCATTAATTACCTTAACCATTCACTCTAGTTTAAACGCCGTTGGATTTCTCGCTGCTATTACCCAAAAACTAGCCGCCGCAGGAATTAGCGTCAACGCTATTTCAGCATACTATCACGACCATCTCTTTATACCCTGGAACGATCGCGAGCGCGCCCTCGATTTACTGATGGATTTACGTGCAAAAATGTCTTAAACTCTTCCAATCCAAATTGTTTAGTTCTCCATTGACAATTAATCCTCATCGCCTTCAAACCAATGAGTAACCCCAAACCCAACAGCGCGATTGCGATTAGAAAGTTCTGCGGCGAGGCGTAATACAGCTTCTCGACCAATTTTCGTTTCAAAAACCGATGAAAAAACCGTATCTATCGAGTATTGCCTACAAAAGCGACGCAGACGTTGAGGAGAACCCGCGATCGCAGCTTTAATAACATAAATACCCCGCCATCCTTTTTGGTAGCAATCTTCTAATTGTTTTAAAGTAGAAACCGATTCATCTAACGCGATCGCAGTAGAATAATTAACGCTTAAATCCATCATGCGATCGAACGCTTGAGGCGACAAAGGTTGCTCGATAAACTCTATTATTGGCGTTTCATCGGTAACTTGCAACCACATTTTTGCTTGCTCAAAACTCAACCCCCCATTTGCATCCAATCGCAACTTTGTCTCTAGTGGTAACGCTTGGATTAACTTTTGAAAGATTCTAATTTCCTCCTTAACCTCGCCAACTCCAATCTTCCATTTAAAAGTAAAAAGAGATTGAGTACCTTCTCGATTTACAACCGTCTTCCACGCCTCTAAAACATCCTCTCCCGCAGGCAACAAATAACTGTAAGGGCGCACGCCATGCGCCCCTACACCCCCTCTCTCTCCGTGCCTCTGCGCCTGGGCGAGAGATTCCAACGCCGACTCAAATCCAAACTGACAAGCAGGCAAACTATCTGAAATCTCTTTAACTTCTTTCTCTGTTATTTTTGTCCGCAATTGCAGACAAAATTCTAACGCTTGTTCTAAAGTTTCCGAACCAAACCAGGGTAAAGGTGTAATTTCTCCCCATCCTACATTACCCGCCTCATCAATTAGTCGCAAAATAATACCCTCGCGAACTTCCCAAATCCCGTGACTGGTTTTTAAAGGTTGACAAAAACGACGTTTATAGGGATGAAAATCAAACTTTATAGTATTATTTCTCATCTTCAAATTTATATCCAAGACCGACAACCGTTTTGATAAAAGTTGGATTGGCAGGATCGGGTTCAATTTTTTTGCGCAATCTTCTAATATGAGTATCGACAACGCGATCGTCTCCAAAAAAATCATTTCCCCACAATTTATCGATCAGTTGAGTGCGACTCCAAACGCGACCGGGATAACTAATAAAAGTAGCCAAAAGATTAAATTCTAGCGTAGTTAAATCGAGCGGTTCTTCTTCGCTTTCTGCACCCCGACGACTGGCAATATGCCGATCTAAATCGACAATAAAATGTGGGGTTCGATAAACTTGAGATGGCTGTTCTACTTGACGCAAACTGCGCCGCAATAATGCTCTGACTCTAGCTGCTAATTCTCTGGGACTGAAAGGTTTTACTAAATAATCATCCGCACCTGTAGAAAGACCAATCACGCGATCGATTTCTTCTCCTCTAGCAGTTAGCATCAAAATATAAGGATCTTTTGATGTAGGTTTTTGTCTGATTCTCGTACAAACTTCCAATCCATCTAAACCTGGCAACATTAAGTCGAGAATAATTAGATCGGGTTGTTGTTGCTCAAAAATTTCTAAGGCTTCTAAACCCGTCGAGGCAACACTACATGAAAATCCTTCTCTTGTTAATGTTTGTTGAATTAATTGGGCGATTTCTGGCTCATCTTCAACAATTAAAATTTTCATGTTTTTCCAGTTTAGCTAAAACAATTATTATCCTTTAATCAATTCCACTGCATCGCGTCCATCTGCATTTTGAAGATAGACTTTTACTTGTTCTTCAGAAGCAGTAGGAAGTTTTTTGCCGCTAAAATCGGGATGAATGGGTAATTCTCGATGTCCTCTGTCTACTAATACTAATAATCGAATTGCTTGGGGTCTACCATATTCAATAACGGCATTTAAAGCAGCGCGAATGGTACGTCCTTTATAAATGACATCATCGACTAAGATAACGGTTTTTCCCGTCAAATCGAAAGGAATTTTTGTTTTTTCCGGCGTGCGGGTTTTAATGCGATCGAGATCGTCTCGATAAAAGGTAATATCGATCGCGCCAACTGGAACTTTTACTTGTTCGAGCATTTCAATTTGAGAGGCGATCGTATTAGCTAAAGGAACGCCCCTCGTATAGATTCCTATTAAAACAATTTCGGATAAATCGCCCGATTTTTCGATTATTTGAGAAGCCAATCGGGTAATCGTTCGGCGTATTTCTTCTGCTGATAAAATTTCAATAACTTGGTTAGTCATTAGGGATTGGGGATTGGGTAAGTCGAAAGTCGGCGCTGCTCCTCCACTTCGTTACGTGCGCGGCGGAGTCGGAAGTCGGAAGTACGGAACAAGAAAGGACATTTACTTTGAACTTTTTTTTGAACTTTGAACTTTGTGAGGGAGTGGGAGTCTTGGCGGTTCCCG
>JALOOL010000074.1 GCA_025454425.1 Hydrococcus sp. Prado102
CAGCAGTTAAGGTTAAATCGGGTTCGTTGATAAAACTATTACAGTTAATCCAAAACCATTTCTGCGGAAAAGAACGACCCCAATTTTTTTCGCTGTAGGCGGGTGCATTAGTAAACTCGTAGCGATTGCCATTCCAATCGATCCAACCCGTCGCTAATCCATAAGCCATCAATATCTGCCATCCCGGTTCAAAAATTGGCAAAAAGGATAATAAACCACCCGTGGCTTGCTGAAATGACTTAGGATCGCCCCAGCCGTAAACTGGTTCGATTTCGTAATTCCAGCGACAATAGAACTGAGTGCCTGGATCTTTGAGATATCCTTGATTGAAATGAGCAGTTGCTTGATATCCTTGTTGCATTTCTTCCTCGAAGGTAGCAGAATCGATGAGTTGCGGCGAACACTTAGCTGTTTTTTTTCGCCAGTGTCCTATCCCCAAAAAATCTTTCGCACACCAAAAATTTTGTACGTCGGGAAAAGTACGACATAAATAGCGATCGTCTGCGCCGAGAATTTGCGCTGCGCCACCGCTATGGGGTTTTCCACCGATGGGATCGTCAATCGAATACATGAAGCCAAAACTTTGACTCCATTCGGGTAAAGTAACGCGGTAATACCACCCTTCAAAAAAGCGATCGCTACTTCCGTCCCAATGATAGCCGCTATGAGGAGTTTGCAGAGGATTGAACATACTGGTGACTGGTGATTGGTAACTGGGACACTGGGACACTGGTGAATGGTGACTGGGACACTGGGATATCGGGATTTTTTTGGAAAAAGGGAAAAGGGTAAAGGGAAAAAATATATGTAAGTTTTCCCTTTCACCAGTCCCCAGGAATTTATTTGACACAACAACATTTAATCTGAGATAATAAGAGATCGCGTGTCGAATTACTGCTCGGATCGGGTTATGACATGACCAAAAGCAGAAATTATAGCTTAGTGTTTGGGATTCAGCATTGAGAAATCATTTTCTGCTACCTGTACGGCAATTTATTAGGACAATTACAGATGAGTTACGCAATTATTGAAACTGGCGGCAAGCAACTGCGGGTCGAACCGGGTCGTTTTTACGATATCGAACTACTTCCGGTCGAACCAGGCAACAGCTATACGATAGATAAAGTTTTATTAGTTAATGACAACGACGAAGTTACCATCGGTCAGCCTTTTGTTGAAGGCGCGACGGTAGAAGGAACCGTACTCAGACATTTGCGCGGACGGAAAATACTCGTCTACAAGATGAAACCAAAAAAGAAAACGCGCAAAAAGCGGGGACATCGCCAAGAAATTACTCGTTTGACGATCGACTCAATTACTGTCAACGGAACCGTTATTGCTTCTGTATCCGCCCAAGAAGAGACTTCTAGTATATCGCAGGCAGAAGAAACAACAGAAGCAACAGAAACAACAGAAACGGCAACAACTTCTGCCAAAAAATAAATTAGATTTGAGATAGTAATAGAAAAAAGGAAACGATTGTGGCACATAAGAAAGGAACGGGTAGTACTCGTAACGGTCGCGACTCTAACTCCAAACGCTTAGGAGTAAAACGCTATGGCGGTCAAGTCGTTAAAGCTGGCAATATTTTGGTTCGCCAACGCGGAACTAAAGTTCATCCTGGCAAGAATGTGGGTAGAGGCAACGACGATACCCTATTTGCTTTAATTGATGGCGTTGTTACCTTTGAACACAAAGATAGAAGCCGCATGAAAGTCAGCATCTATCCCGTCACCCAAGAGGGGACTGCGGCTTAAGTTAACGAGTTTTGTTAGCCAAAGAAAATGAGTCAGGGCGATCGCAGCTTCTGACTCTTTTTCTTTTTATTCGTATACTAATTTCTAACGCGATTTTCTAGCTGCATGAATCAAGAAAAGCCACTCAACCCACTCCCCTATCCAGTTTATTTTATCTGTCTGAATCCTCAGAAGTGGGAATTTTTGATGAATAATGAGATGCCGCCACCTGTCGAACAACTGGCAGATCGGCTGATCGACGGTAACGAGGTTTGGTCGGTACAAACTTACATTCACTTAAAAAGGCGAGGATTAGAGGTTTATTTAGTTCCCAATTACGTTCGCGGACGCATTTGCGTAACTAGTTACGATCGCCTTAAAATCAGAGATTTTCCCTTTAATAGCTATGTTGTCACTTGTCGGCACGATCGCGCGCGACCGGAAATTTGCGAGAAGCGCATCGTCCAAAATCAATTAAACATCATTGACGAAAGCGATCTCTGGATACCTTTATGGTCGCAACCCAATCTTATCCCCAGAGACACTTCTCGTAACTCCCGCATCGAAAATATTACTTATAAAGGTTTAAAAACTTATCTGGCCCAACCATTTAGAAGTCCCGAATTTTTGCAACAATTGGAATCTATGGGCGTTAACCTGTCGCTGAGTCAAACCGATACCGATTGGACGGACTATACAACCGCAGATTTAGTTTTAGCAGTGAGAAACTGTACCGAATACGATTTATCGATCAAACCGCCTAGCAAGTTGATCAATGCTTGGTTGGCAAAATGTCCGGCTTTGTTAGGCCCCGAACCCGCCTATCAACAACTCAGAGAATCTGAATTAGATTATATTGAAGTTCGCAGTCCCGATGACGTTATCTCGGCAGTGACTCGTTTGCGAGAAAATCCCAATTTATACGCTGCAATGGTTGAAAATGGCTTAAAAAGGGTACAAGTTTTTACTCCAGACGCTTTGGCGTTGTGGTGGCGAGATTTACTTGCAGGCGCGATCGCACAAGATTACGAACGGTGGTTGAGTCAATCGCCTGCGAGGAAACTATTAGGACGACCCATTCAGTTTGTTCGACGCGCGATCGAACATAAACGAGAAAAGAAGTATTTTTTTATCAATATTAACCAAGGCAAACGATTATTTTCTTTATGAATCGAAACTCATCGCTGTATCGTTCTTTACGCTGGATGTATCAGCCAATCAAAGCCAGCAAAAAACTATATCAAGAGATAACGTATATTCCTCGCCGACAAGCAACTCTAGCGCGACATCAAGGCAACCCTTTTGTCGGGTTACAAATTGGCTGCGGTTATTCCCATTTACCCGGATGGATTAATACTGATGTTCTGGGAACGCCTGATGTTGACTTTCCCATCGATATTACTGGCAAGCTTCCGCTACCCGATAATTTTTTAGATGCTATTTATGGTTCTGAAGTCATCGAACACATCGACTTAACCCAAGCGAGATTGTTTCTAGCAGAAGCCTTACGCATTCTCAAACCTGGAGGGGTTATTCGCTTAACTACCCCCGATCTTAGCGATGTTTGCCGAGTATTTCTAGGATTAAAAGAAAAGGTTAATGTAGAAGAGTTTCGCGAAGTTTGGTTAGAAGGCGAATTTTCGAAAGAAATCTGGATTAATAGTCAGTTTCGGGCGTGGGGACACCAACATCTTTGGACTTATGAAAGTCTCGCCGATGAGTTAAGCAAAGCTGGGTTTTGCGCCATTGTGCGTTGCGAACCCCTTCAAACTAAATCTAACAAACCTCAGCTTGAAAATATCGATTATCGATGGCACAATAAAACGTTGCCGCGCGAATTTGCCTGTGCTTTGATTGTAGAAGCCAATAAACCAGGTTAACAGGAAAATTCATTGAAGTGGTACAGGAACAAAATCAAAACCCGTTCCCGATTTCTGTCCGGGCTGAATTTGAACTAAAATAGAACCGCTATTGCGATCGCCAGAAGGTAAAAAGCTAATTTCTCCTGTTGCTCCTTGAGTAGAAAAGTTAGGATTTGATAGTGTTTGTTGTAACCCCTGGCGGCTAATTTCTCCTTGCTTGAACCCCGCGATAATTGCTAAAGTTGCATCGTAAGCAAGGGCAGACCGCCAATTAACTTCTCCACCCCATAATTGCATGGCTTGTTGGGGAAAAGGATTGTCAGGAAAACTGTTAGGATGCCAAGGGACTGCCAATACCATTCCGTTCACCTCAGCTTTTCCTTTATCCAAGGTTTGAAAGGTATACATTGTGGAACTTCCTAACAAAAACAAACGCTGTTTGTCGGCTTTTGCTATTTCGGTAGCTAAGTTTAAGCGATCGACTGAAGGGGCAAGCAACAAGCCATCTGCACCATTACTAATCGCTTCAGAAACGATCGCGCTAGAATTAAAATTCTCTGCTGCTAGATCGCAATTAATTTCAACGACTTTACCCCCATCAGCAAAGACGGCTGAGGTAAATTCTTCTTGAATAGAAACGCTAGCAGCCGCTTGAGAATCGATACAAATACCAATTCTATCGAGTTTAGCCGTTCTTAGTGCATAGCGCGAAAGAGCATCGGCTTGGAAGCGAATGCTAGGAATGGTGCGAAAGAAATATTGACTGCTATTCGTCAGCGTTTTCGCATCGCTAGTCGGAGAAATAGCAACTAATCCCCGTTGATATTCGGGAATCGCTGCTAGCGTTGCATTGCTAGTGTTATGTCCGACTACAGCGAGAATGCTGCTATCGTTAACTAGCTGAGTGGCAATCTCTTTAGAAATATCTGGGTTGTTGTCATCGTTGGCGATCGCAACTTGCAGCAACCTTCCTTTAATCCCACCCGCGCGATCGATCTCGTTTTGCGCCTGTGCAACTCCACGCAATATTTCCTTAGCAATATTTAAATTTCCGCCAACAGGAACGACTACAGCGATTTTAATCGGGTTTTTCCCTGCTGCTTTGGCGTTGTTGAGATAAATTAAAGTTTCTGGGTCGTTGCGTTGTTTTTGTAGAGACGATTGAAATTGACTAATAGCAGTTGCATAATCTCCTTTCGCAAAAGCTTCGACTCCTGCCAGTTTTTGGGAAGTTGCATCCGCTTTTACTAAAATTGTATTGCCTAAGCTAATTCGCTGCTGTGCTTGTTCCTTGGGTGTAGGCGAATCGACTTGACTGTTGCGAGAAGAAATATCTCCCAAAATTTGTTCTCTAAAAAACCAAAAACCGCCCCCCAGTAATGCCACTGTTATTAACAATGACAAAATGAGAAGAGGCATTTCGTTTTTTTGTGACATAGATTATTTAATTATTCGTTACCACTTAAGCGGTCGCGCTTTCAATTTACTTAATAAGTTTAGGGAACGGGCAACACATATCGTTTATGAATCAAGCGAAAAATTTTGGCTAAAAGAAAGTTTATTTACGCGACAGTTTATAATTAATAACCGAGCGTTAACGCCTAATCATTTAAGCATAGACCCTAAATCTCTATAATCAATTTTACGTTTAAACTACTTTAACTTATATTATTTTAACTGACGCTTTCGAGGATTTTTTATTAAAATTCAAAGTATTATTTGCACAATTAATCGAGATTAAACTTTTTACATTGAAGTGGGGGCATCGTTACAGGATTTAAACGTGAATTTTTTTTACGCGATCGCGTTATCCCAAACAAAATGATAAAATTAACTAGTACGGCAGGAAGTGCCGGAATTAACGCCTGAGAAGCTAGTTGCAAGACTAGGTATCAACTTCTAAAGAAAAGCTGAGTCCAGGAAGCTAGCTCTTTTAGAGATAGCACTTCACATATTTGATGCATGAAAAAAGGGCAGACGTTAGTCTGCCCTATGCGTTTTGGGAGTGTAGTTAAACGAGAAAATGATATCTACACTTGTACCATACCGCCGGCGGCTTGAAAACGCGCTTTCGCCCGTCTAAAAGCGCGCTCGGCTTGAATTTGTTTTTGGCGATCGCCGCTTTTATTGGCTTCATCTAAACGGGATTGCGACTGAGTATAGTCGGTGCGAGCGGCTTCTTTATCGATTTTGTCGCCAAGTTCGGCTCCGTTAACGAGAACTTTAACTTCATTATTTTCGATTTCAGCGAATCCACCCATCAGCGCGATCGCTTGCCAATCTTTGCCCGGACGAACGCGCATTACCCCGATATCGAGCGCCGTCAGCAAAGGAGCGTGACCGCTCAGAATGCCTAGCTGTCCCGTCGTACTGGGCAAAATCGCCTCTTGAGCTTCAGCATCCCAAACCGTTTTGTCTGGAGTAATTACTCGTACTGTTAGCGTCATGTTTTTCAGTAATCAGTTATCAGTAATCAGTTATCAGTAGAGACTTTCTGGTTGTAACTTTTAAAATGAGGGCTACTTTGTCTTCGCCCGTACAAACAAAAGTTAAAAGTAGGGGCGCATGGCGTGCGCCCTTTAAAGCCATTTAACGATTAACCCTTTTTAAGCTTCTCGCCTTTGGCGATCGCTTCGTCGATATTGCCTACCATATAGAAAGCTTGCTCTGGCAAGGAATCTAATTCTCCAGACAAAATCATCTTAAATCCCTTAATCGTGTCGCTCAGAGTCACGTACTTACCAGGAGAACCCGTAAATACTTCTGCAACAGAGAAGGGCTGAGATAGAAAACGTTCGAGCTTGCGGGCGCGGTCTACCGTCAGGCGATCTTCTTCAGAGAGTTCGTCAAGACCCAAAATGGCGATAATATCTTGGAGTTCCTTGTATCGCTGTAGCGTCGATTGTACGGCACGAGCGGTTCCGTAATGCTCCTCGCCGACGATACTGGGTTGCAACATCGTGCTAGCAGAATCGAGGGGATCGACTGCGGGATAAATTCCTTTAGCAGCTAGTCCGCGAGACAATACTGTCGTTCCGTCTAGGTGAGCAAAGGTAGTAGCAGGCGCGGGGTCAGTCAAGTCATCAGCCGGGACGTATACCGCTTGAATCGAAGTAATCGAACCTTCTTTGGTAGAAGTAATTCGCTCTTGTAAATCGCCTACGTCTGTTCCCAAAGTAGGCTGATATCCAACCGCAGAAGGCATCCGACCCAACAGCGCGGATACTTCAGAACCCGCTTGAACGAAACGGAAAATATTGTCGATAAAGAGCAATACGTCTTGCTTGTTGACATCGCGGAAATATTCAGCCATCGTCAGCGCCGACAAACCAACGCGCATTCTCGCTCCAGGCGGTTCGTTCATCTGACCGTAGACTAGCGCAATTTTCGACTCGCTGGGGTTGTCGGGGTTAATTACCTTAGACTCGATCATTTCGTTGTAGAGGTCGTTCCCCTCGCGGGTACGTTCGCCCACGCCGCCAAATACGGATACGCCGCCGTGTTGAATGGCAATATTGTTGATCAATTCCATCATAATGACGGTTTTGCCAACGCCAGCACCACCAAACAAACCAATTTTACCGCCTTGACGATAAGGGGTAAGCAAGTCAACAACCTTAATCCCAGTCTCGAAAACTTTGGGTTTGGTTTCTAAATCGGTAAACTTGGGAGCAGAACGGTGAATAGGAGAAGTTTCATTAACTTCAACAGGGCCTTTTTCATCGATAGGGTCGCCTAAAACGTTGAAAATACGTCCTAGAGTACATTTTCCGACCGGAACGCTGATAGGAGCGCCCGTATCGACAATATCCATTCCTCGTACCAAACCGTCAGTGCTGCTCATTGCAACAGCGCGGATTTGGTTGTCGCCTAAGAGTTGCTGAACTTCACAAGTTACAGAAACATCTTGTCCTGCCGAGTTTTTACCTTGAACTTTAAGCGCGTTATAAATCCGGGGGAGCTTGCCGCTAGGAAATTCGGCATCGATAACCGGGCCGATAATTTGACTAATTTTACCAGTGATTTGTGCTGTTGTGGCTACCATGCTTATGTCTACTCGATCGTTAGCTTAGTAATTTTGGCTATGAGCGAAAGTGTTAAATGAATATGAAATTTGCCATGTTTTAGCTTATCACCTATTAGTACTCTTCTCGCTTTCCCAATAGATTTATCGTCATCTCTTCAAATCAAATAATGAACTACTAGCTGTTAATCCGCGATTCCGCCCCTTCCTGCTTCGCCAAGAAAGGGAAAACCGTAGCTGTAGAGGTTGTAAGAAGTCCCTCGATTGATTGGCATGATGAATTACAAGCAACTAATAAGCGTGGCTTGGCACGCGACAAAAGATGATACAATATGGCTTGGTCGCTGACCCTCTCTTAGCGTAAGAGAACAGACTCAAGAGACTACTTAGCAGCCTGGAAAACTGAAGCCAAATGACCCTCTTGGTAAAAAATCCAATGGATATGGTGGATGGCGCAAAATAATATATTCCTTTTGATTTGTCAGTAGTTACCTATTGCGAGTATCATAACAGCCTGCCCATCCTTTTCAAGTCGAATATGCAATCGCGCACCGCGTACCGTCGAACTAAAATCGTTGCTACTATTGGACCTGCTACGCTCAAGCCTGGAATTCTTCGCCAACTCATTCAAGCAGGTGCAACAACGTTACGTCTCAACTTCTCCCACGGGACTCACGAAGACCACCAACGCAGCATTCGTCTGATTCGCCAGACAGCATTCGAGCTAAATCAGCCTGTCGCGATTTTACAGGATTTGCAAGGCCCTAAAATCCGCTTGGGCAAGTATAAATCTCAATTTATTACGCTACAAGCTGGAGATTCTTATATTCTCACCAGCCGCGAGGTAGAATGTTCCCAAGAAATAGGCTATGTCAGTTACGAATATCTAGCAGACGAAGTACCTGAAGGTTCTCGCATTCTTCTCGACGATGGCAAGGTAGAAATGCGCGTCGAAAAAATAGACCGCCAAAATCGAGATTTACATTGCCGAGTCATCGTAGGCGGGGTGCTGTCGAGTAACAAAGGCGTAAACTTTCCAGGGGTTTATCTATCGGTTAAAGCTTTAACTGACAAGGACAAAACTGATTTGATGTTTGGTTTAGATCAAGGAGTCGATTGGATTGCCTTGAGTTTCGTGCGCAACCCACAAGATATTTTAGAAATTAAAGATTTGATTGCCAGTACGGGAAAATCCGTTCCTGTGATTGCCAAAATCGAAAAGCACGAAGCGATTGAAGAGATGGAAGCCATTCTCTCGCTGTGTAATGGCGTGATGGTGGCGCGAGGAGATTTGGGCGTAGAATTACCCGCAGAAGATGTCCCGATTTTGCAAAAGCGATTGATTGCGACGGCAAACCAGTTAGGAATTCCGATTATTACGGCAACTCAGATGCTTGATAGCATGGCAAATAATCCCCGTCCGACTCGCGCAGAAGTTTCGGATGTCGCCAATGCTATTCTCGATGGAACCGATGCGGTGATGCTTTCCAATGAAACGGCGGTAGGTCAATATCCCGTAGAAGCTGTCGCGACGATGGCACGAATAGCCGAGAGAATCGAACTCGAAGACATTCAATCTAACATTCAGCAACGTCCCAATATCAAGCCATCGATTCCTAACTCGATTTCTTCTGCTGTCAGTCAGATTGCCGAACAACTAGAAGCTGCTGCTATAATGACCCTGACTAAAACGGGGGCGACTGCCCGCAATGTTTCTAAGTTTCGACCTCAGACTCCGATTTTAGCGGTTACGCCTCATGTCGATGTCGCCCGACAGTTGCAGTTAGTTTGGGGCATTAAACCTATCGTAATGCTCGACCTACCTTCCGCTAGTCAAACGTTTCAAGCGGCTATTAATATGGCGCAGGAAAACCATTTCTTAGTCGATGGGGATTTAGTAGTCATGACAGCAGGAACCTTGCAAGGGGTGGCAGGTTCGACAGATTTAATTAAGGTAGAAGTTGTCAAAGCCGTTTTGGGGAAAGGATTGGGTATCGGTCAGGGGATTGCTAGCGGTCGGGCTAAGGTTGCCCATCACGCTAGAGAATTGGGAAATTTTCACGCTGGAGATATTTTGGTCGTTCCTGGCACTAATGCTGAGTTTGTCGAAGCTATGCGCAAAGCGGCTGGTATTATTACCGAAGATCCTAGCTTAACCAGTCATGCGGCGGTGATTAGCTTGCGAATCGGTTTACCCGCAATTGTGGCTGTTAAAGATGCAACTAAACTTATTCGCGAAGGGGCAATCATTACAGTTGACGCGCAACGAGGGTTAGTTTATTCGGGCATGAAAACGTAAAATCTCAAGCAGATTGGGCGGATAAGTGGCTTGTTCGACAGACGCAAGAGATCCCATAAGATATTAGTGTATTTTGATTAAAGCTACTCTTGTCAGCTATGCAAATAATATTTTTAAGAGCAAAGTAACAAGCAAATGGAACGTCGGGAGTTATTAAAAGCCTTGACATTTGGGACAATTAGTGGTATTGGAGTTGGTGCGATCGCGGGATGCAATAATCGAACAACGCAAACCCCGATTAGCAATGCTTCTTTACCCAGCATCACCTGGCAAATGGCAACTAGTTGGCCTGTCTCTCTCGATACAATTTATGGTGGCTCAAAAACCTTTGCCAGTCGCGTAGCTGCGATGACGGGCGGGAAGTTCAAGATCGAACCTCGCGCGGCGGGAGAGTTAGCGCCTCCTTTAGAAGTTCTCAATGTCGTCTCTCAAGGTGCGGTTCCTTGCGGTCATACCGCCTCTTATTACTACGTGGGGAGAAGTCCGTTTGCTGCTTTTGGAACCTGCTTGCCCTTTGGTTTAACCGCCCAGCAACAGAATGCTTGGCTGTACGAAGGGGGTGGGTTAAAAATGTTACAGGAACTCTATGCCAAAAAGTTTGGTTTGATTCAGTTTCCCGCAGGTAATACGGGCGTACAAATGGGCGGTTGGTTTCGCAAGGAGATTTCTACTATACAAGACTTGCAAGGGTTAAAGATGCGCATCCCAGGATTGGGCGGTCAGGTGATGGGCAAACTCGGCGTAACGGTGCAAAATATTCCTGGGAGCGAACTTTTTCAAGCGCTGCAAACGGGCGCAATAGATGCAGCCGAATGGGTCGCACCTTATGATGATGAAAAGCTATCATTGGATAAAGTTGCGAAATATTATTATTATCCTGGTTGGTGGGAACCCGGCCCTACAGTCGAAATCCAAATTAATCTTGCTAGCTGGAATCAACTACCGATTGAATATCAAAAGATTATTGAAGCAGCGGCTTATGAAGTTAATATAACGATGTTGGCTCGCTACGATGCGCTCAACACTGAAGCATTAGGGCGTTTGTTAGAGAAAGGCGTGCAACTGCGTCCTTATAGCGACGAGATTTTAGCCGCCGCAGAAAAAACCTCGTTTGCGTTATACGATGAATTTGCGGCAAAAGATGCGGACTTTAAAAGAGTTTATGACGAGTGGAGGAAGTTTCGCGATCGCGTCTACACTTGGGATAATCTCAATCAAAGCAGTTTCGAGCGTTTTGTTTACTCAAAACTCAAGTCACAGTAGTGTATTTTAGTTAAAATTACTTCTGCAACTTATGCAAATAATATTTTTAAGATCGAAGTAGCAAGAGTAAGTTAGTACAATTAATAACTGATTTTAAGCGGGCCAATTCTCAAAGTTGCGTCTAACCCAATCCATGCCAATTTCGTTGTTAAGTTTAATTTTTTGGGGCGTATTGGCGTAAATTTTTCCTAAAGTATCGGTATCTTGCTCGACTACAACTTTAGCAAAGTTAAGAAATTTTTTTCCTAAAATCTTAAAAGCCGGATTTTTAGCTAATCCATACATCAGAATATAAGTTCGCGTCCGAGTTGGCGATTCTGGAACAAATAGATGAATTTGGGCAACTTTACCTAAATTATTTTCTACGTGCAATATGACTAGAGAAGGAAAGTAATTTTCTAAATGTGCTTTGATAACTTTGGGAATAAGTAATAAATCGGGATTTTTAATTTTTTCAACTAAACTTGTCGGTGCTGTTAGATTATCGTAAAACGCATGGGAATGATATCCGTTATCGATAAACTTCTCAAAGCGAACTTCTGTAATCTGAAATAGTTCCCGATGAGTGCCATTTTGATGATTGTAGTCGTGCATGATGAGTAACATCGTCAGTAAATCGGTTTCCACGCTGACATCGGCAGTATGACCGATAAACTCGTATTGGGAGGAAATTTCATTCAGGATATTAGGGATTGGAACTTTGGGTTCGCAACCGCCATAAGACCAGATTAAATCGCCTTGAATAATCAGTTCTAGGGGTTGCAGTTGCGGCAGCGTTTTCTTTTGAGAACCAGGCAAAATCGTACAACCTTCGCGATCGAATTCTAAAGCATGAAAGGGACAAACTACATCGCTACTTTTATCCTCTCTCTCTTGACACCATCCTTCCGATAGCATAGCTCCCATGTGCGGACAAATGTTGGGTAAGGCGCTTACTCGACCCATTCTGTCTTTCCAAATGACGTAATCGGTTCCGTAAAGCGATACCTTTTTGGGTTGATTAACTCCTAGCATCGATTTGTGTGCCAATAGCCAAGGCGCACCCGCAAGCATAGACATGGGTGTTATACTCCTATTAAAATATGACGTAATGTTCGCATTTTTATAAAAATATTATGAATAAAAATTCACGTTTGTCAAGGGGGTGTTTCGAGAATAGATGAAAACATCGATGCGCCGTCAGCCAAAGCAAAAGCGCAGTCAAGAACGGGTAGAACGAATTCTAGATGCCGCTGCTGAGATATTTGACGAAGTGGGATATGAGGCAGCGACAACCCACGCGATCGCGGCACGCGCTCAAGTCGCTGTAGGATCGTTATATCAGTTCTTTCCCGATAAATTAGCGATTTTCCACGCGCTAGAATTGCGTCATGTCGAGCGAGTCCATGCAATTTGGGAAAACTTAAGCCAGCCTGAGATTGTTCGGCTGCCTTTTGAGGCGTTTATCCGAACGATGGGTAAAGCTTATGTAGAACTATTCGAGCAACCGACTTCTAGGATTGTTTTCATACAATTCTTTACTGCTCCAGCCATTTTTCAAAGCATTGATGATAGTTTTACTCAAAAGGCGATCGCGTTTCAAGCTCAACTACTACAACAGCGAAATAAAGCTTTAAGTTCTCAAAAATGTCATTTATTAGCCGAAGTTTGCGTTCATGCTGGTAACACCTTACTGCTGCTTGCTCTAAGAAGCAATAAAACTCATCGTCGCGAAATATTTGAACAAATTGAAGCTTTTTTAAATGCCTATTTACGCCCTCACGTTGGGGATGAAGTCTTGTCGAACCAGGTAATGAAAGTAATGAAATGTCCTCGCTGTCATTCTCTGCAACTCTCGAAAAACGGGCATCGTCATGGCAAGCAGCGCTATATTTGCAAAGATTGCGGTAGGCAGTTTCTTGAACGTTAACTAAGTTATTTTTTTATTTATTCACACCCTCTCCAACTTTACTAGCGCATTATAATCGGGTACGCCTTCTTGCGATCGCTTGCTTTTATCTAACAAAATATTGCCTTCTGGCCAATGAATTTGTAGGTTTCCTGGTTTAACGGGCGCTGTATAAACTCGTCCTTTATATTCGCCCAAATCGTTTTTCAAAACGACAGAATCTCCAACTTTTAATCCTAATTTTTGGGCATCGTCCGCACTTATTAAAACCGCTTCTCGCATAGCGCCCGTAATTTGGTCTTTACTTGCTTGTACCATGCTATTAAACTGTTTTCCTCGGCGCGTCGTCACTAAGAAATAACCTTCGGGCAGTTCGCGTTGGGGAGGAGATAAAAGAGAGAATTTTGCTTTTCCATCTAGGGTTGGAAACTTCCATCCAAAAGCGAGATGAGAACCGCCGTATTGAAATTGATCGCCTGCTTCTTTTAAGTGTTGAATTCCGGCATATTGAGGGATAATTTTAGCGATTTCTTGACGCATTGCTGCCGTATTTTTAAACGTTAATTTGTCAGCAATTTCTGGATGAACTCGTCTGGCTAATTCCAAACAAACTTCCCATTCTGGACGCGCTTCTCCTATTCTGCGTCCGGGAATTTCGGGACTAAAAATCACTCGTCTTTCGGTATTCGTTTCTGTTACTCCACCAGGAATTTCATAACGAGTGGTTGCTGGAAGTAAAATAACCGTTTCTGAGGGTTCTAATAGCATTTGTTTGGAACAAACAATATCCATATGAACGCGCAGAGGAATGTTTAATAATGCCGATTCGACATAATCGGGGTCGGGTAAAACGTCGAGAAAATTGCCGCCAACCGAGAATAAAACATCTAACTTTCCTTGGGCGGCTGCTTCTATCATTTCGGAGGTAATTAATCCTGGAGTTTGGGGAACTTCAAAACCCCAATAATCGCTCATTTCTTTAGCCGTTTCGGGATTAATTTTTCTCCCACCAGGAAAGACAGTAGAATAGCATCCCATTTCTGCGCCGCCTTGAACGCCAGAATGTCCGCGAATGGGCATTAAACCGCAACCTTCGCGCCCAACAAATCCTTTAGTTAGTGCTAGATTGATGATGGCTTTAACGTTCTCTTCCCCGCATTCGTGTTGGGTAATTCCCATACTCCAGACGAAGACGGCTTTATTCGCTTCTCCAACCATCTTGGCAAAGGCATACATTTCATGGCGAGTTGCCCCTGAAAGGGCTTCTAATTCTTCCCAAGATTGAGATTCTAAAGTGGCTTTTAATTCTTCAAAATTGTTGGTGTAGTTTTGGACAAATTCTTTATCTAACCAGTCGTTTTCGACGATATGTTTGAGCGTACCATTGAGGAAAGGAATATCGCCGCCGACGTTAATTAAAAAGAAATCTTCGGCAAATTTGGTTCCAAATAACGCACTTTCAGGAATCGAAGGAACCCAATAGCGTTCCATTCCTGGTTCGCGATAGGTATTGATAACGACGATGCGAGTGCCTGCTTTTTTCGCCCAGTGCAAGTATTTTACGGTAACGGGTTGGTTGTTGGCGACGTTGGAACCGATGAAGACTAATAAATCGGTTCCTATCCAGTCTTTGTAAGAACAGGTGGTTGCAGCGACTCCGAGAGTCGATTTTAACGCGCCAGTACTAGGAGAATGACAGATACGGGCTGCATTATCGACGTTGTTGCTACCCATGCCCCTGACGGCTTTTTGGATGGCGTAGTAAGTTTCGTTAACCGTGCCTCGGCTGGTAACATAAAAGCCAGTGCGTTCTGGGGTTGTATTGCGAATGCGGTTGGCAATGCTTTCTAATGCTTCATCCCAGCTTATGCGGCGGAATCCCTTATCGCCTTTATCTCGTCGCATGGGGTAGGGAAGTCTTCCCATATCTCGCAGTTCGGCACCGCTTTTTGTGTACCATGGTTCACAATTTTCGAGAATTTGATAGTCGAAAGCAGGCATGGTGTTGAGGCGCAACAGCCGCAATCTGACATTGCATAGGTGCAATCCATCTAGCGTCCAGTCTTTCATTCCGGTTGTGCCGAGGGAACAGCCATCGCAAACGCCTTTGTTGAGGATTTCCCAGGCGTAGGGGAATTCGTCAAGGTTAACTAAGGCAGCGCGAATGACTTCCCAATAGTTGTTGGGATATTGTTCGCCAATTCCAAAAGGTTTCCAGCTTGCCCAGTTTGCAGGGTTCCAAAGTTTTTGGGGTTTGCGTAGCATGGGGATTACTCCTGAAACGCCAGATAGTTATTATTTTATCCGTTTATCTCCAAACTCTTTTTCGCATCCGCTAAGGACAGCATTAGAGTCAGTGGATAGATTGGTGACGGCACAAAACCACATTGCTCGTAAAACTGTTTAACCGAATCGTTGAGGGCATGAACTAACAAGGCTCTAATTCCAGCAATTTCAGAAGCTTGTAGGGTTCGCAGCACGGCATCTTTAATGAGAGCCGAACCGATTCCTTTGCCTTGATGGTTGAGGTCAACTGCTAATCGTCCTAACACTAGAACTGGCATAGGGTCGGGCATATTGCGTCGAATTTTCCCAGGTGCTTGAGCGCGAACGATGCTACCAGTAGATAAGCAATAATATCCTACTACTTGGTTTTCTACACGAAGTCTTTTTTAGAGAGTCTGCGTGGTTTTTAAGAGATATTTGAAGAGGTCATCTACTATCTTATTAATGACCGATGGCCCGTGCGCCCGCCATATATTCCCGTCAACTATATAAAGTTGCTGGTTTTGAGCGGCTTTGAGTGAAGAGAGCAATGGATTTTTGAGAAAAAAAGATTTTGGTCTGCCATCATCATCGCAAATAAATAAAATATCGGCATCATACCGATGAATTGCCTCAATACTAAATGCGGGGATAAGATTTAAGCTGTCTTCGAGCAAAATAGGCTTGAGGCGAATTCCAAGATCGGTCAAAATTTCAAAAAAAACTGCGTAACGGTTTTGTATCCAGAAAGTCCCGTCGCTGTGATAAATAACTGAAACCTCTTTTCCTTCTAGCCTGTCCCCTATTTGTGCTTTTAATGTTTCTATTCGTTTTTGATATCGAGCGATCGCGTCCTCTGCATTGGCTTCTCGACCCACGATGCGAGCGATCGCTCGAAGATGTTCTTTGAAAGAAAATTTGACTTCTTTGTCAAAATCAAATAGTACCGTAGGTGCGATCGCCGATAGTTGTTGGTAGTATTGTGCAGAGTCAGTTAATCCCAAAATTAAATCCGGTTTGACCATAAGTAGCTTTTCTAAAGAAGGTTGATGAGTCTGACCAATGACTTCAATTCCCTGTACCTCATCACGAGATAAACCTCCCCAATATCTTTTTCCTCGCCAATCGTCGGCTGCTGTTCCCACTGGTTTGATGTCAATCGCTAATAGCGGATCGAGAATACGGATTGCGTCTAGTGCAACAACGCGCTTTGGTTTGACAGGAACGCAGGTTTCTCCGAGTAAGTGTCGAACGACTCGGCACTCAGAAGCAACGCTCGACTGATGGGTTAAAGGCTCCGAATCTGGGATGAATAAATGGCAAGATGTGGTAAGCACTAAAGAAACAGCCATGAGAAAAAAAAGCTTAAGCGAACAATTTAATATATTTTTCATCACTAATTTTTGGGGACTGGTTCCGCAGCGCCAGCAGTGCTGACGATCGCTGCGAGCGCGATTAAAACTCTATCGAAAACGAGCCTACAATCCTCAATGGCGCACCAGGTTCTACTGTGACTCTGCCATAATTAACCGATTCAAAATATCTCACATCAAATAGATTTTGAATATTAACAGCAGCCTTCCAGTTATCTCGCTTATAAAAAATTGCCATATCGGTTCTCAAATAGCTGGGAAGCTCAAAGCTGTTATCGAGATCGCCCGGTCTTTCACTAAAATAGAAGAATCCCAAACCAAAACCCAAACCCTTCAAATCTCCCTGTTGAATCTCATAAGTCGTCCAGAGACTGGCTTTGTGTTCGGGTACTAAGGATGGTTTTGTCCCTACAGGAATATCGTTACTTTCGGTGATTTCGGCATCGGTATAAGCATAAGAAGCAATAACATTCCAACCGGGTAAGATTTCACCGGAAATATCTAATTCAATGCCGCGACTTCTTTGTTCGCCGATGGGAATACTAAAATCAGGGTTATCGGGGTCAACTGTAGCAATATTTGTTTTGGTAAGTTGGTAAAACGCTAGTGTTGCCGAAAGCCTGTCGTTAAAATCGGTTTTAATTCCGACTTCATATTGAGTTCCCCGTTCCGGTTCTAAAATAGAACCATCAACACTTTGAGCGAAGTTTGGTGCAAATGAGCGACTGAAACTAGCGTAAAGCGAGATAGGTTCGATAGGTTGGTAGACAATGCCGATGCGAGGACTAAAGGCTTCATCATACTGATTAAGAGACTCATCTAATACTCTATCCTGAGTATCTTGATTGACTGTATCAAAACGACCGCCGATCAAAAGTTTTAAATTATCCAAAAATGCAATCTGATTTTGCAAAAAGATACCAAATGAATCAATTGTAGAAGTACTATCAAATCTAATTTCATTAAGTTCGGCAACATCTGGTCTAGTTGCAGTTCCGTAAACTGGATTAAAAATGTTAATGATGGGATTTTTAGGATCGTTTTCTTCAGATCCTCTAAAAAATCCGGTGGAAAAGTCTCGCCTGAAATCCACTCCAAATAAAACTTGATGCTCGATTGAACCTGTGGAGAACTTACCAAGTAAATCGGTTTGTAGAGAATAGATTTCGTTGAAATTTTCCCTAGCAACAAACCTTCCAAAGAAATCGCCAGTGGTTTCATCGAGAAACTCTGGCTCGATATTTGCATTCTCCTCGTCGTATCTGAGATACTGAAATCGATTGCGAAGGGTTAAATTTTCGTTAAAACGATGTTCTAGCTGATATCCAAGCCTAATCTCTTCAAATTCAAGAAAATCTCCTGGTTGTCCTAAAAATCTATTGATGGGAATATCGGCAACCCCTCGACCAAAAGCTGGGATACCGCGATCGAACGTCCGGCGATCGCGAAGATAGCTAAAATTAATCGATAGATCTGTACTATTGCTAATCTTCCAAGCTAAAACAGGCTCGACAAAAAATCTCTCGCTATTAACAAAATCGCGGAAGCTACCAGCATTTTCGTAGACAAGATTTAGACGATACAGTAAGGTTCTATCTCGATTTAACGGCCCAGATACGTCAATCGCGGGACGATATAAACTAAAGTCTCCTATCGACAAATCTATGGCAGCATAAAACTCGCTCAAAGGTTTTTTCGAGACTAAGTTAATGATGCCTCCAGGTTGGGCATTACCAAACAAAATTGAAGCTGGCCCTTTGAGAACTTCTATCTGCTCGATATTAGCAGTCTCTCTCAAGTTTGAATTGCCATCTCTAAAGCCGTCTCGAAAAATAGCATCGTTAAAGAAACCCCTGATATTTAACTGGTCGGCTGTGCCACCAGAACCCCCTTCTTGAACAACGCCGCTAACATTACGAAGCGCATCTGTGAGTTCAAAGATCCCTTGGTCTTCCAACACTTGTTTGGGAATCACTTGTATCGACTGAGGAATGTCGCGAATGGGAGTATCGGTTCTCGTGGCAGTAGTCGCATTGGGAACGCGATATCCTGTATCTTGCTCTCCCGTGACTACTAACTCAATATCTTGCTCTGTTTGTGCTGAATCGCTTGCTTCGCTTATTGTGCTAAAAATCAATCCTTCTTCACTATCAAATAACTCTATTGTCGGTTGTTTCTCCTCTCCAATAACTGTCACCTGCACCGTGTTTTCATCTCGATTGACGACCGTGACCTCGCTGACTTCTTCGATGGGGTTTTCGATACGGAATGGCTTTCCATCGGGCAAGTTAATTTGAGCGCCCTGAATTTCGGCGATAAAGTTGTTTCCCTCTGAAACGTTGACAACTCGTAAATTTTGTGCGGTTCCTGTCGGAGTGAGTAAGAGAATTTCAAATCCCGTTTCGGTAGGGTTGAGTTGTACGCGATCGATTGTCACGATTTGACTCCCCTGCAATTCTCCTCGCTCCCCCTCATTACCACCTTGTAAAGAGGGGAGGGTAAAGCCAAAGATTAATCCTTCATTACTATCAAATAATTCTACTTGCGGGAGTGCGGTTTCTCCTATTGCTATCACTCGAATCGTACTGGTATCGAAGTTAGTCACGCTTACTTCGCTAATTCCCCGTGTGGGGTTTTCCTGACGAAATGGCTTGCCATCTGGCAATTGCAACTGTGCGTTGGGAATCTCGGCAATGAAGTTATTGCCAGAACTGAGATTGTTGGGTTGTAACTGTTCTGCTACTCCTGGCGGGGTTTGTAGAATCAGTTCAATTCCTGTCTCGGTTGGATTGAGTTGTATGTCTGTAACCGGAATGATTTGACCGTTCTGTGAGTTTTCTTGACCTCCTTCTATCCCTCCTTGTAAAGGCAGGAGGGTAAGCGCAAAGATTAATCCTTCATCTGAGTCAAATAATTCTACTTGTGGGGCTGTGGTTTCCCCTACCACGCTAACTCGAATTGTATTGCGATCGGAGTTAGCGATCGTCACTTCTCTAATTCCTTTTATGGGGTTTTCCTGACGAAATGGCTTGCCGTCTGGTAATTGCAACTGTGCGTTGGGAATCTCGGCAATATAGGTATTTCCTTGAGTGCGATTAGAGATCTGTAATTGTTCGGCTTCTGTGGCGGCGGTTTTTAAGACGATCTCCAAACCTGTTTCTGTGGGATTGAGTT
>JALOOL010000075.1 GCA_025454425.1 Hydrococcus sp. Prado102
TACGAAGAAAATAAATTATTTTTAGAGGCAAAACTGCACTATGAAGCGGCTATGAAACTTCAACCTGATGTAGAAGATTACAAATTAGCCTATAACCAATTCCTTGAAAGAGAGGGTTTATTAAAAGCAACGGAGTAATTTCCACCTCCATCAACAACATAAGCTGTATTGTCACTAACCACAAAGTCATAAGGATTAGTAACGACATCCGCACCATCGGGATTATTAATAATTTCATACTCCCCAAAGTCGAAAATTTCTGTCAGTTCCTCAGTTTCTAAATCGACTTGCAATAATTTTGCCAAATTAGGCGTATTTAAGACTTCATCTGGTGAAGATGGCGGAAATGTCGCAAGTTGTTCGGGTGGGATTTCGTAGTTTTGACCGAGAAGATTCGTTTCTAGGTCGCGGTTGCCAGGATAACCAGCAAACCCAGTTAAAAGATAGGCATTACCTGATGAGTCGAAGTTGAGTTCTTGAGGGCCTGCTCCCTGATTGCCACTGGGTTGTTCGGCTAAAGACTGGAAGTTTTGGAAGATACGCTCTTGGCGACCGTCTGGGGTAATTTTGACGACAGAACCCGTATTCCCCTCGCAGAGAGGCTGAAACAGCGTACTAGGAGATGGCTGACAATTTCCATTTCCGCCAATTCCTGGCTCTCCTACATAGAGAGTTCCATCAGGGCCAAAAGAAGCCCCCCGTGCGTTGCTAATGCCATCAACAATGGTAGTCAAAGTTGCAGCTTCTGCGGCTTTCGGCCCGAAAATAAGAGCAATACTAAAGGTAATCAGTGAGAAAGTAAGTTGTTTGAGATTCATATATTCCTAAATCGATCGCTCGTAAAGATGAAGATTGTATAAGTACAGAGCTAGAGAAAATTTAATTTAAGAAAAACGTCGCGTCAATCAAAAATACATACTATTTTTTTGTCAAAATTGATGAAACGATCGATCCTTTTCTACATCAAAATTTTCAGCTTTAACTTGGCTTTAAATAGTTTTGAATGCAAATTAAGCTTTTTTTGTCAAGTAATAATTCGCTTGAATTTGCTCCTCAAAACCCTAAAAAAATTCGGCAAACTATAAAAAAAATTTATTGACTTGCCAACAAAAATAAGGGCAAATGCTAACCCACAATTAATTGATTTTGTCAATCAATCATTCAAGCAAATGTGCCCTTAATGGGGAGTAGGGGAAATTCGGAAAGACAAGGGAAGTTTTTTTAGGCTTCATGTTAAAGGAAACACTTTCATCTATCTTTTCCCCTTTCCCCCGAACTCCTTTCCTATTTATACAGAGGTCAAAGAATTGGTTGTTACAATGGCAGGCGTGTAACTCATACCAAGGGCAAAACTACTCGTATTTCCAGCTTGAGCTTCGAGCAAGCGTTTAATATTCATACTTTCTGCACCAAAATCTTGAATTTGCAGTTTGCCGTGCCGTTGCTGCTTATCTGTCGGCCAAAAGGTGATGCGGTGTTGAATAAAACCTTGAGCGGAAGGATCGCCAAAAGCATAAGCACAAGGAATAATAATCGTCGGACAGCGTTGAATGAATTGAAGTTCGGGATAAAAGTAACTTTGTTCGATCAGGTAATAGTTATTAAGATCGTGGGTTCGCAGAGTAACGATAACACGTTGGTCGTATTCGTCAAGGAACTCGCCTACTTCGGGAGCTACTTCACCGCGCGATCGCAAAAAATGCGCCCAGTCGTCCATATTACGAAGATCTCTGAGATATTCAATCCCTAACTCAATTGGCGCATCAACAAATATCGTGTCCGTATCAATTTGATAGCGTCCGAAAGCAGCCATTTTATGACCCGCTCTTTTTTCTAAAAGTGCTTTAAGCGATCGACATTCGGAGGTATGCACGGTTTCAATTCCCTGCATGATCATCGGCGTGCGTCGTTTGGGATCGATAAAACTCAACCAGTGAAAGTAAACTCCTTTTTCTTCCGATTTAGGTTCGATGTAGTTGGGTGGAAAAAGAAGAACGGGATAAACCTGAAAATATTTTTGATACTCAAAACCGCAGTGCCACTCGATCCCTTTAAACAAAGGATTATTGATTTTTCTGACGTGGTAATAAAGATTTCTTTGATAGCCCGATGCAGTTCCCAGCCAAGTATTATTATCGATTTGTTCGATCATGCGGCTGTAGAGCGTCCACTCGTCCAAATTTTTTAGTTCGCACAAATAATCAAAGGCTTTTTCAGGAGAAGTGGCAATATATGCAGAAGTGGCAAAGGTATTTTCTTCCATAAGAGTAATTGGTGATTTGGATAAAGCGATCGGTTTAAACCGACTTCTAATATGAGCCTCCGAATTAATTCCTTAGCGGACTAAATGGGAAGGAAACAGCCATATCAAAAGCCGGGGAGTGCAGGTAGAACCTAAAGCTATTTGTTCGCGACAGGTGTTTTAGAAGCGATTGATGGATGCAATTCGATCGCATTGTCGTCAGGAACTAAAATCGGGCGTTTTTCCATAGAAGTGAGAGATTGTCTTGCTTTTTCCTTATCTTTCTTTGTGCCCTCTGCCTTCTGGAGGGGCTGTGTGGCGAGGTTTCCTCGCCACCTTGTATGCCCCGTCCCTCTGCCTTTCTCGATCCGTTGTTCGGCTAATTTTTGAGAAGCTTCGTGAGTGGTTATTTCTTTCTGTCTAGCAATACCAAAGATTTTCAAGAGCGTGTCATAGATATTGTTCAGTTGCCTAAAAGCGGTTTTTTCTTCGTAACCAATCATTTCGTTGTAGACATTAATTAAGCCTCCGGCATTAATGACATAATCAGGACAATATAAGATATCTTTTTCTCGCAGCAATTCGCCGTGCAAAACTTCATTTTCCAGTTGATTGTTAGCTGCACCAGCAATAATAGAAGCGCGAATCAAAGGAATGGTCGAACTATTGATAATTGCTCCCAAAGCACAAGGAGAAAAGACATCGACATCAAGAGAAAAAATTTCATTGGGGGCGACAATGGTTGCTCCGTAAAGTCGTTGCACTTCTGCGGTTCTGTTGGGGTCGATATCGGTTACAAATAATTGCGCCCCATTCTCATGAAGATGCTTGCACAGATTTTTCCCGACATTACCGAGTCCTTGAACGGCAACTCTTACCCCTTGAAGATTAGAAGCGTCCGTAAGCTTTCAATAACTCGTCGGTTTTATCTTCAAGACGAGCTATAATAACCGCTTTGCCGCCACCGACAGGAAGATTGGCACAAGCTGCTTTATAAGTCATGCCGCGACTGAGACGAAGCACATCACGCAAAGCATCAGCTTCGTTGGCATAGGGAAGCAAACGAGTCGCTCCCATTGCCGCCCCTAAATTAGTATTGTGAATGGCAATAATTGCCTTCAAATTATGCTCGCGGTCATGGCAAAAAAGGACTTGCTCGTGACCCATATTAGTCAGGTTGTCAAATAGTGTTGTCATTGAGATTAGTAGTTTAGGAGTTCAGTAGTTCAGTAGTTCAGTAGGAAAGAAGGCAGGAGTTTGAAAATTTAGGGGCGCATGGCGTGCGCCCTTTTCAGTTATCAGCTTTAGAGTGATTTTGGATTGATTATCCCTTTCCGCATAGGGTTTCAAACCAAAGGAAAAGAAATCTGTCCTTCGTGCTTTTTCGGTGCAGTCGATTGAACGCCTTGGGCGCTGAGGCTTTTGTTGCGTCCTTTTGAGGGAGCCATGCGATCGGGATCGATCGCGACATCTAAAACGACTGGTGCCTTAGCATTCATCGCTTCTGTAATAGCAGCTTCGAGATCCGATTCTTTATCGACGCGAATTCCTTGGGCGCCCATACCGCGAGCGACCAGAGCAAAGTCTGTTGGCGGTAAAATTGCATCTGCTCCGGTTAGTCCGAGTAAGGACATTCCCTGATAGCACATATTGTAACGAGCATCGTTGAGGACGATCCAAACCGCCGGAATTTGATATTTAACTGCTGTACTGATTTCGTTATTCATTAGCATTGCCCCATCTCCGACGATCGCAACGGCTTTTTTAGCTTCTCCTAATGCAGCACCAATAACCCCCGTAACGTTGTGTCCCATCGAACCAACTCCCGTACTGACGCGGTAGCGATTGGGTTTGTCGAATCTCAAGAAATGGGTTGACCAGGTAAAAGAGTTACCAGATTCGGCTAAAACGATAGAATCAGTGCGATCGACAACTAGCCGTTGCACCATTTCCATTACCGCTTCAGGACGGATTAAGTCGTTATTAGCTGCGGTAATTTCCATCGATTCGGGGTTGGGGAAAGAAACGGTTTGGGAGTTAGAATTTTCTGGAAAATGTTCTAACAACGCTTCTACAAAAGCACCCACATCGGAAACCACAGGGAAAGTTTCGGCGTGAGAATAAGCAACTCCAGGCACTTCTGGATCGATATCGACATGAACGAATCCTTTGGGAGGAATCATCGCATCGCTCCAAAAAGAAGTTGGTTCGCCGAGGCGAGTTCCCAGTACTAGAGTTCGGAGAGGGGTTTGCTCCTCCATATACCTCATTACCGATTCGTGACCGCCTAAACCCGTCACCCCAATATATTGAGGATGGTTTTCGGGAAAGATGCCTTTAGCGCGAGGAGAACACATAACTGCTGCTCCCGTTCTTTCTGCTAATTGACGAATTGCCTCTGCTGCATGACGCGCGCCAAAACCAACCCAAATGGCAAAGGAACCTTCCTTCATCAGTTCGACCGATCGCGCGATCGCCTCTTTAGAAGCAACTGGTACGTTAGGAGTTAAATTAATGGTTGGTAAGGTCGTTTCGATCGCGGTGGACTGAAGTCCCGTAGGAATACTAATATGAGCGACAAAACCCCCAGGTCTAGATACCCCTAATGCAAGTCTTTTAGCAATTTGAGGCAATTGTTTGGAAGATTCAATGATGGTTGCATAATTGAACAACACGCCAGGAGCAAAAAGATCTCCTTTTGGGATAGTGTAGCTGCTGGTTTCTTGAATAGCCCAACGTCCGCGCTGGGTTGCTGAGGTGCAAGCTGAGACGAGGATAACTTTTGCTCCTTCGCCACGCGCTGCTAACAAACCCGTTATTGCGTTAGTCATGCCGGGGCCTGCTGTAGTGAAAACAACCACTGGGCGATCGCTAGCAAAGTGATTTTCAGTCGCGGCAAAAGCTGCGCCTCCTTCATGGCGACAATGAGTAACCTGAATGAGAGGACTATTGGATAATGCCGCCCAAATCGTAGCCATTGCGCCGCCAGAGACTCCAAAAGCATCGCGAACGCCAATATCTTCAAATATTTTTGCGATCGCTTGGGCAACCGTTAGCGTATTATTTCCATTGTTTTGAGGAGACGCGATTGCATTTTCGTTAGGTTGAGTTTTATTGTGACCATTCTTCTCTGAATTAGAACTTGAATAAGTCGGTCGAATATAGCTTTGAGTCATTAGATTTTTGAATTCCGAAATTAATGTAAAGGCGCATAGCGTGAATGTAGGGGCGCATGGCGTGCGCCCTTTAACTATCAATTAAAAATCAGAAGTTCAGTTGTAAGAAACAACAGTTAACCAAAAGGATTCCCGCCACCTCCAAAGGGATTACCGCCGCCTTCACCGCCTCCAAAGGGATTGCCGCCGCCTTCACCGCCTCCGAAGGGATTACCGCCGCCTTCACCGCCTCCGAAGGGATTACCGCCGCCGCTACCACCTCCGAAGGGATTACCGCCGCCGCCAAAGCTATCAGCATCGGAAAAATCGTAGCTGTAATCGTCTTCAGTGGGGTAATCTCCATTGGTCAGGTCGTCGAAATCGTATTCGTAAGTACCCGTGGGGCGATCGCCATTGTCGAGATCGTATTCTCTTTCGGCAAAATCAAACTCAAAATCGTCTTCAGTAGGATAATCGCCCGATATCTCAAAAACAAAATCCTCTGCGGTTGGATAATCGCCAGAAAATTCAAAATTGTATTCAGCCATTTTTCTACCCTCCTTACAATTGCTTAATAATTTGTAGTTGACTCATTGTTCGATTGCTTCAAATTGTGAAATCAAAAGCGATTGGCACAAACTAGCAGAAATCAAGAGAAAGTTAAAAACAATAAAAATAGTTTTTATATGCTTAAAACATTCTGCCCTCTGCATAGCTGCCTTTTTGTACTAGCTAACAAAGCTGCCATCGGTAATAAAACCAAATGGATTTTCTTCACCGAAGAAAGTATCGGCATTAATAAAGCTGTCTGAACCCGCACCCAAAGATGTATCGCCATCTCCGATGACATTATCCGTGCTGAAGTACCAGTTGCCCTCGCCATCTCTGAGGAAGTAACCGTTTTCTCCAAGCTCAAAGCTAATTTCTTCGCCAGGAAGAGGAATGCCATCACCGCCTGCAATAGGACTATTTCCATCGTTACCCGTAATATCGTCATCGGGATCGAAAGGATTGCCGTCTTCGGTAGGGTTCCAACCCGCCCAAGGATTGTCACCAGGCATACCGCCACCTTCTCCGCCTCCAAAGGGGTTACCGCCTTCAAAGGGGTTGCCGCCACCTTCTCCACCGCCTCCAAAGGGATTGCCGCCGCCAAGGTTTCCAAAAATGTCTTCTGCTCCCTCAACGCCTGGAATATCTAAAAGACGACCAAAAGGACTATCGCGTAATAAGTCGTTTAATTCTTCTTCGTTCATTGTTTCACCTCCGTTGCTGTTAGTTGTTGCGCTAGTTGCTTCTGGTAAAGTTGGATACCCAGAGCGATCGCCATTTGATGTTCCATCGCTTACTAAGGTCATATTGCCGTTGCTGTCGATACTAAAGTAGCGATCGCTATTGCCGACAATATTTTGATGATCTTCACTAGTTTCGTGGCGGTTGCCAGTAATGACGTTCCCATCGCCACTGGGTCGGTTGCCGTTTCCGGTTATGTCGTTGTTGCTACCGCTAGGGCGATTGCCGTTGCCAGTTGTTGTATTGTCGTCTCCGATATACCAATTGCCGTTGCCATTGGTAGTATTGCCGCTGCCGAAATTCCAATTACCGTTGCCATTGGTAGTATTGTCGTCTCCGATATACCAATTACCGTTGCCAGTTGTTGTATTATCGCTACTAAAATACCAATTACCGTTCCCATCGGTTTGATTGTTATTAGCAGTTCCGCCTTCTATATCGGGAGTATCGTCTCCTACAAAGGCAGGAGTACCGCCGCCAGCAAAAGGTGGAAAATAAACTAAATCTGGAAAATCGCCAGCAAAGGAATTGCTGTTGTTTTCAGCCATGAATATCCTCTAAATGGATCGACAAGATGGATACAAACGCATCCATGCAGTTAAAGTTTAAAGTCTTTAACTACGATTTTTATGCTCCTTGACAACCATATAGGTGTCACAAACGATATCAAATCCGATCGAGTGTAATCATGTAGAACAGGACGCTTGCACTACGAGGTATTGTGGTTATTCAATCGAATTTGACCTAACTTGAGACTCGAAAGACTTAATTCAAGTCGTTTATAAGGAGCTTAGTGCTAATTGTTTTAAGTTCTTGCTTACGTATGCAGCTTAATTAATTCAATCGATAAACAACAATGAATTATTTATCTAAAGATTGTTCATTGTGACTGCTGATAAGCAAGATTAAGCTTTTTAATATTCGCATCAATTATCACAAGATAAAGCTTATTATTTATTCTTGTGCTTGCATATTGCATTCTTTAGTATTTCTAAAAACAAAATAATGGGGAAATTTGATGACTTTAAAGTCTCATCGTTATGTAACTAAGGGAGGCATTTGTATCTCCCGTTCCACAGTCGAAATCTCTAAAGATACGGCTATTGAAAATCTTTTGTCGAGTCTCAACTCTAGAAGGGGAGGCTTGCTTTCAAGTAGTTATGAATATCCTGGACGGTATAAAAGATGGGCGATTGGATTTGTCAATCCACCCTTGGAATTATCGACACGCGATCGCAACTTTACCATAACCGCTCATAACCATCGCGGTAAATTGCTGCTACCATTCCTAGCCGAACGTCTTTGGACGAATAATAGCCTGCAAGAAGTTACTCTAAAAAGCGATTGTATTGTAGGTTCTGTCGTCCCGACCGCAGACGTTTTTCCAGAAGAAGAACGCAGCAAGCAACCTTCGGTTTTTACTCTCGTTCGCGAATTGCAAGAGATTTTTGCGAGTAATGAAGACGATCGCTTGGGACTTTACGGGGCTTTTGGTTACGATTTAGTCTTTCAATTTGAATCGATCGCTAAATCTCGCCAACGTCCCAACGACCAACGAGATTTAGTTTTATATTTGCCTGACGAACTAGTTATTATCGATTACTATCTCCAACGCGCTTATTGTTACTTATACGATTTTGAGACGACTAGCGGCAATACCAGCGGTTTACCGCGCACGGGTGAAATTATCGACTATCGAGGCAAGTGCAAAACGCCTGCCCAAATTTCAGATACACCGCCAGGAGATTACAAAAAACTGGTAGGAAAGGCGATGGAGTATTTCCGTCGAGGCGATTTATTTGAAGTCGTTCCCAGTCAAAACTTTTTTCAAGCTTGTGAAGAACCGCCAGCACAACTATTTAAAACCTTACAACAGATTAATCCCAGCCCTTATGGATTTATTTTGAATTTAGGCGGAGAATATCTCATCGGTGCATCGCCAGAAATGTTTGTGCGAGTCGAGGGGAAATGCGTTGAAACTTGTCCTATAAGCGGCACAATCGGTAGAGGACAAGATGCGATCGACGATGCAGCGCAAATTCGTCTGCTGCTTAACTCCCTCAAAGACGAAGCAGAATTGACCATGTGTACCGATGTCGATCGCAACGATAAATCGCGTATTTGCGAACCGGGTTCGGTACGGGTTATCGGTCGCCGTCAGATCGAATTGTACAGTCATTTAATTCATACAGTCGATCACGTAGAAGGCATTTTAAGACCCGAATTTGACGCTTTAGATGCCTTTTTAACCCATACTTGGGCTGTCACCGTCACGGGTGCGCCAAAACCCTCTGCGATGAAGTTTATCGAAGAACACGAGCAAAGTTCTCGGCGTTGGTATGGCGGTGCGGTGGGTTATTTGGCTTTTAATGGCGATTTGAATACGGGTTTAATTTTGCGAACGATTCGATTGCAAGATTCGATTGCTGAGGTGCGCGTTGGTGCTACTGTCCTCTACGATTCTGTTCCCGAAGCAGAAGACCAAGAAACCCTCACCAAAGCGGCAGCACTCTTTCAAACTCTGCGTCAAGCAAAGCAGAATGTTAACCCCATTTCCCCTTCTTCAGGCATAAATAACTCTTTAATCACTTCTGGGCATAAACAGCGCGTTCTTTTAATCGATTACGAAGACTCATTCGTCCACACTCTCGCTAACTATATTCGTCAGACGGGTGCTGAGGTAAAAACCTTGCGTCATGGATTTGCCGAAACCGTATTCGATCGCGAATCTCCCGATTTAGTTGTTTTGTCTCCTGGCCCTGGCAAACCGAGAGATTTTAATATTCCTGAGACGATCGCGAATTGTCTCGCTCGAAAGATTCCGATTTTTGGCGTTTGTTTGGGTTTACAAGGAATTGTCGAAGCTTTTGGCGGCAAATTGGGAGTTCTCGATTATCCCCAGCATGGTAAATTATCGAGAATTCACGTCACCAATCCTAACTCAGTACTGTTTAAAGATCTGCCCGAAACCTTTGAAGTTGGCAGATATCACTCTTTGCACGCCCTCCCTGACTACTTACCTTCTCAGTTAAAGGTGACAGCCCTTTCTGAAGATGGCATTATTATGGCGATCGAGCATCAAACTTTACCCATCGCCGCCGTACAATTTCATCCAGAATCAATCATGACACTTGCTGGCGGAGTAGGTTTAGCTATTATTCAAAACGTCAGCCACATTTATGCGAAGGCTAGTAGTAAGGAGTTCAATAGGGGCGAATGGCCATTCGCCAGTACAGTAGTTCGGTAGTTCAGTAGTCTGTCTTCCATTACTGATAACTGAGAGGGCGCACGCCATGCGCCCCTACAATAACTGATAACTGATAAAGATGGTTTCTTCTGGGACTTCAAAAAGCACTATTCTAGACAAAATTGTGGCTCATAAGCAAAAAGAGGTCGCTAATATGCGCGATCGCTTGCCTTTGTCGCGATTACAACATCAGATTAAAGATCCCATTCCCGCACGAGATTTTTTGGAGGCACTTAAACAGAGTCCTAACAAACCGAGTTTAATTGCTGAAATCAAAAAAGCGTCTCCGAGTAAAGGAATTATTCGAGCCGATTTCAACGCCGTCGAGATTGCCCAAGCTTACGAACGCGGTGGCGCTGCTTGTCTTTCGGTGTTGTGCGATCGCAAATTTTTTCAAGGCGGCTACGATAACTTATTAGCAGTGCGCCCAAATGTATCTCTACCTTTGCTGTGTAAAGAGTTTATCATCGACCCCTATCAAATTTGTTGGGCGAGAGCTTGTGGTGCAGATGCTATATTGCTTATTGCTGCAATTTTAAACGATCTGCAACTCCAATCCTTTCTAAAAATTGCCCGCAGTTTAGGAATGGAAGCATTAGTAGAAGTGCATACATTGGAAGAATGCGATCGCGCTCTCCAAATTCCAGAATTGCGTTTATTAGGGATTAATAACCGAAATCTAGACACTTTTTCGGTCGATCTCACTACAACTCAGCAAATACTATCCCAAAGACGAGAACAGTTAAAGAATCGAGAGATAACAATTGTCAGCGAGTCGGGTTTACACGTCCGTTCCGACCTCGATTTTGTTGCCCAAGCGGGAGCTAATGCCGTTCTCATCGGAGAGTCATTAATTAAACAACCCGATGTAGAAGAAGCTGTGAGGAAGGTTTTGAAGTAAAAAAGTAGGTTGGGTTGAACGATAGTGAAACCCAACATCTATAAGCTTTGTTGGGTTTCGTTACTTCAAACGCGCTTGCGATCCAAGGGCGGAAACCGCCTTAAGAGCGCACTGGCTCCCCAACCTACACAATTTCTTATTTTTAGACATAACAAATGATTAATATTATTTCAGAACGCTTTCAAATCTTAAAAAAACGCCGTCAATGTGCCCTAATTCCTTTCATTACGGCGGGAGATCCCGATCTAGAAACAACTGCAAAAGCCTTACAAATATTAGATCGCAATGGTGCTGACTTTATCGAATTAGGCATTCCTTATTCCGATCCCCTAGCCGATGGCCCGGTTATTCAAGCGGCTGCTACTCGTGCTTTGCAAAAAGGAACGCGATTAGAGCAGGTTTTAGAATTAGTAGAAAAAGTCAGTCCAAGCTTACAAGCACCGATTATTCTCTTTACCTACTACAACCCCATTCTATATCGCGGGATAAAACCCTTTTTCGAGCAAATTGCTCGTGCAGGAGTGAAAGGATTAGTTATTCCCGATTTACCGATGGATGAGGCGACCGACGTATTAGAACTTGCCTCTGCTACCGGAATAGAAGTAACGCTACTCATTGCGCCAACTAGTTCTCAAGAGAGAATTGTTGCGATCGCCAAAAAATCTCAAGGCTTTATCTACCTCGTCAGCGTCACTGGCGTAACTGGAATGCGATCGCAAGTTCAAACGCGAGTCAAAGATTTACTCGCACAAATACACGACGTTACCGATAAACCCATCGGTATTGGTTTTGGGATCTCAGATGCCGAACAAGCGCGTCAAGTCAGAGATTGGGGCGCAGATGCCGTTATCGTCGGGAGTGCTTTTGTTAAACGTTTAGCAATGGGTGGAGATGAAGGATTGCAAGGAGTCGAGCAATTATGTCGCGAGTTGAAAGAAGCGATCTCCGTTCAATTATCAGCGATCGGTTAACAGTAATCAACGACTAATGCCAATTTGAAAGAAGAATGTGACATATAGATTTACAAAACTCAAATGTAGAAAGGATTTCCCAATCCAAAATCCTCTCATCCAAAATCCAAAATCCAAAATTGAAATACTCATGGTCAACATTCAAGACATCAATCCTAAAATCACACCCAATGCTACACGTCCAGATTCTCTCGGTCGCTTTGGACAGTTTGGCGGTAAATACGTGCCAGAAACCCTCATGCCTGCTTTAGCAGAGCTAGAAACAGCCTACGAGCAATATCGTTTTGATCCTAGCTTTCAAAACGAATTAAAAGCATTATTGCGAGATTATGTCGGTAGACCTAGCCCTTTATATTTTGCCGAACGTCTAACGGCTCGTTATGCTAGACCCGATGGTACGGGAGCGCAAATTTACCTTAAACGAGAAGACCTCAACCATACAGGCGCTCATAAAATCAATAATGCCCTCGCCCAAGTATTGCTCGCTAAACGCATGGGGAAAAAGCGCATCATTGCTGAAACAGGTGCAGGTCAACATGGAGTCGCCACCGCTACCGTCTGCGCTCGTTTTGGGTTGGAATGCGTCATTTATATGGGCGTTCAAGATATGGAAAGACAGAAATTAAACGTCTTTCGCATGAAGTTATTAGGAGCAACCGTTTCCCCTGTCGAAGCTGGAACGGGAACGCTTAAAGATGCCACTTCCGAAGCGATTAGAGATTGGGTGACAAACGTCGAAACCACCCATTACATCCTCGGTTCGGTAGCGGGTCCTCATCCTTATCCGATGATGGTTAGAGATTTTCATGGGGTTATCGGTAAAGAAACTCGCATTCAAGCTGCCCAAAAATGGAATGGTTTGCCCGATATTCTATTAGCTTGTGTCGGTGGCGGTTCCAATGCGATCGGACTTTTTCATGAATTTGTCAACGAATCCAATGTACGACTGATTGGAATTGAAGCCGCAGGCGAAGGTGTAGACACTGAAAAACACGCTGCTACTTTAACATACGGTCGCATTGGCGTTTTGCACGGTGCGATGAGTTATTTATTGCAAGATGATGACGGTCAAGTCATCGAGGCGCATTCCATCAGTGCGGGACTCGATTATCCTGGTGTCGGCCCCGAACACAGTTATCTCAAAGAAACCAGACGCGCTGAATATTACAGCGTCACAGACAAGCAAGCATTGGAAGCTTTCGAGCGAGTGGCACGTTTAGAAGGGATTATTCCCGCCTTAGAAACGGCTCATGCGTTTGCGTATCTAGAAACCCTTTGCCCGCAGTTAGAGGGCAGTCCTCGCATTGTTATCAACTGTTCGGGACGCGGCGATAAGGATGTACAAACGGTAGCAAATTTGAAGTCGAAAGTCGTTTAGGAAATCGAAAGTAGGGGCTTTCCGGCCGGAAAGCCCCTACAGAAGTCGAAAAAAATATCCTTCCTTGCCTTGAAAAGGCGCAAGCCTTGTGCCCCTACACTCCCCATATCCTACGATCTATGATTCAAACTCCCGTTCTAATCAAAAACACATCATCGACAATTGATGCTTCGATTTGGTCGGATTTGTTGAAACAATTACTTTCTGGCGAATCTCTTTCGATTCCCCAAGCTGCCGATTTGATGCAGGGTTGGCTTACTGAATCGATTTCACCTGCTTTGTCGGGAGCGATTTTAGCAGCAATTGAAGCTAAGGGCGTGTCTGCCGAAGAACTAATTGGTATGGCGCAGGTTTTATCCTCCCAGTCCATTTATCCGCGCCAACACGACCTTGCAAGCGATCGCGCTCCTCTAATAGACACCTGCGGGACTGGTGGCGATGGTGCTTCGACATTTAATATTTCAACTGCGGTCGCTTTTGTCGCAGCAGCAGCGGGAATTAAAGTTGCCAAACACGGCAATCGTTCGGCATCGAGTAAAACTGGTTCGGCAGATGTCTTAGAAGCATTAGGAATTAATCTCAATGCCAGTAGCGATAAAGTTCGAGCGGCAGTGGACGAGATAGGCATTACTTTTATCTTTGCTCCTGGTTGGCATCCTGCCTTAAAAGCGGTGGCACCATTACGCAAAGAGTTGAAAATCCGCACGATTTTTAATCTTCTCGGCCCTTTGGTAAACCCCTTACAACCGACAGGACAGGTTCTTGGAGTATGCGATCGCACTTTAATCGATAAATTTGCACAAGCACTCTGTCAGCTTGGGTTGCGTCGCGCCATTGTCGTCCACGGACGAGAAAAACTCGACGAAGCAGGATTGGCAGATGTTAACGATCTAGCCGTGATTACTGAGGGAAAAGTCAATGCGATCGCACTTGCACCCCAAGATCTCGGCATCAATCCCGCTCCCACGACTGCGCTAAAAGGTGGCAACGTTCAAGAAAATGCCCAAATCCTTAAAGATGTCCTTCAAGGTGGCGGTACGCAAGCGCAGCGAGATGTTGTTGCCTTAAATGCTGCTTTAGCTTTCTTTGTCGGTGAAGCCATCCCAGGTGAGAGTAACCTTGAAACCTTTACTAAAGGTGTATCTCTGGCTCAAAGCGTTCTCTCCAGTGGAGAACCTTGGAAAAAGCTAGAACAGTTAGCCCAGTTTTTAAGTAAATAGGCTCTAGGAAATTTTTTTGAACTTTGAACTTTGAACTTTTAACTCTTAAATACCATGATTGTTGTCATCAAAAGCGGAACCCCTCAAGAAGAAATCACTCGCATTAGCCAAGAACTAAAAAGTACTTGGAGAGTAACCCCAGAAGCTGTCCCTGGAAAACATAAGACAGTCATTGGCATGATTGGCGAGACTAGCGATATCGATCCGCAGCTAGTACAAGAAATGAGTCCTTGGATCGAACAGGTTTTAAGAATCGAACAACCTTTCAAACGAGTTAGTCGCGAATATCGTCACGGACAAGCTAGTGAAGTTATTGTTCCTACTCCAAATGGCGATGTTTGTTTTAGCGAGCATCATCCCGTCGTCATCATAGCGGGGCCTTGTTCGGTAGAAAGTGAAGAGGCGATTATCTACACTGCTAAGCGCGTTAAAGCAGCAGGCGCAAAGTTTTTGCGCGGAGGTGCTTATAAACCTCGAACATCTCCTTATGCCTTTCAAGGTCATGGCGAGAGTGCTTTAGATATGTTGGCAAAGGCACGGGAAGCAACTGGACTGGGAATTGTCACCGAGGTTATGGATACTGCCGATTTGGAAGGAGTCGCTGAGGTTGCCGATATCATTCAAGTTGGTGCCCGTAATATGCAAAATTTCGCTCTTTTGAAGAAGGTTGGCGCACAAGATAAGCCAGTTTTGCTCAAGCGTGGTATTTCTGCCACTATCGATGAATGGTTGATGGCGGCTGAGTATATTTTTGCGGGTGGCAATCCTAATGTGATTCTGTGCGAAAGGGGAATTCGCGGCTTCGATAGCCAGTATACTCGCAATACTTTAGATTTATCAGTCGTACCCGTTTTACGATCTCTCACTCATCTTCCCATCGCGATCGATCCCAGTCACGGCACGGGTAAATCCCAGTGGGTTCCTACCATGTCCAAAGCTGCGATCGCAGTGGGAACAGATGCTCTCATGATCGAGGTTCACCCCAACCCCGCTAAGGCACTCTCAGACGGCCCGCAATCCCTCACGCCGGATCGATTCGATCGCTTGTTTTTAGAAATGGCAGTCATTGGAGAAGCTGTCCAGCGTTGGGAAAGTCCCGTAGGGGCGAATGGCAAGAAAGCCCTTACAAGAGTTCAGTAGTTCAGGAGTGTAGGGGTGCATGGCGTGCGCCAAAGTCATAGGGGCGAAGCGCCGTACTCCTAAAAGGAGGGCTACGCCAACGCCCTTATAAGAATACATCCGTCAATATTCTCCCAATCACCAATCACCAGTCACCATTCCCTATGCTTCAACCAATCGATCGCGAGTTAATTGAGTTATTAGGCAAAAAAATCTCGCTTTTAAGAGAATCAAATTGTCAAAATCTTATCGAGCAAAGCGAAGCTGAGTTTCTGTCTAAATTTGGCGTGCCTGAGTTTGTCTGGAAAAATTTAACGCTTAGTTGTGCGGCGGCTAGTGCGATCGCTCATCCACCTCTAACTAAGCCCCGTCATGTTACAATTATTGGCGGTCGCGGTAAGATGGGGCATTTTTTTGTCGAGCAACTTTCTACTGCCGGACATCAGGTAAGTATCCTCGAACAAGATGACTGGCAAGATGCACCTAAATTATTGGGAAAAGCGGATTTGGTTTTAGTTTGCGTTCCTATCGAACATATGGCAAACGCGATCGCAAAAGCTTCTCCTTATCTATCTCCTTCAACGGTACTAGCTGAGATTTCTAGTATTAAAACAAACATTGTCTCCGTCATGCTGGAATCTCATTCTGGTGCGGTTTTAAGCTTACATCCCATGTTTGGGCCCAGCGTAGACTCTTTTCTAGCTCAAAACATCATTGTCTGTCCGGGTCGCAATCTTGAAGCAAGTCAATGGTTTCTCGATTTAATTGAAAGTAGAGGCGGTAAACTCACTTTTTGTACGCCGCAAGAGCATGACAAAATGATGGTAAACGTGCAAGCCATTCGACATTTTATAACTTTTAGTTTGGGAGTTTTTCTTGCAGAGGAAGAGATTAATCTCAAACGCCACCTCGAATTCACGACTTCTCTCTATCGCCTACAACTCGACATGGTTAATCGTTTGTTTGCTTGCGATGGCTCTTTATATTTGCATCTTATGCTCTGCGATCGCGATCGCACTCAAGCTATTACTAGATTAGCTGCTACTTACAGTCGTTTAGCCGAGTTAATCGCACAGCAAGACAAAGATAATTTGAAAAAAGAATTTGATACTACTTGTTGTTTTTTGGGTTCGCACGATTGTGCTTTAACGGAAAGCGATTATATAATCGAAAGTTTAAGTATATTTTTAGCAGCACGCGAATCCGAAAACTCGCTCTATACAAACAACAAAAATCTAGCTGCCTAAATAGTCCAATGCTTCAATGTAAAAATTAAGTTTTCTTTTTTGCCGTTTTGGTTTCTAATTTTAATATGCAATTAACATCTTTAATAAAAATGACAGATGCGAATCAAAGCGATCGGTCACAAAAAATAGCTAACCACGTTATTATGGCAAATTCTGGTTGGAAAATTGTCTATAATATTCGCGATCGCTATTTTATAGAAGATATTATTGCCTATGTTTTTATCAATAGCGGTAATTCTTACGAGCTTATTCCATTAACGTTACCCGATCTACACCTTTGCCAACCTCTTCATGAATATGTACTCAAAGATGGTTATGTAGGCTTAATCGACCCACAAAATGAATTTATTGTCAATGATTATCTAGAAGAAAACCAAAGAGATATTAATATCCAAAAAATAAAAGAGGCTTTAAAGAAAAACCGCTTCAAATTAGAATAAGTTAAATGTTTATAGCGTTTCTCTTTCTAGATGAGCTACGGTTTTGGGAAAAGGGGAAAGGGTAAGGAGGAAAGGGAAAAACCTGCATCCATTTTTACCCTTTACAAGAGTGAGAGACGTTATTTTCTATGTTCTTCTCTCCAAGCTTTCGGCGTGGTTCCTTGATATTGGCGAAATTGACGAAAGAAATAACTTGCATTAAGATAACCAACAGAATTGGCAATTTGTTCTACTGACCAATCAGTTTCTAATAATAAAGAACGTGCTGCTGCCATACGACGCTCGATAATCCAAGCATTAATCGTTCGTCCCGTCTCGTGTTTGACTCGATTGGTTAAATACGCTGGAGAATAACCAATTGCTTGCGCTACATCAGATAAAGCAATCTCGCGATTATAATTCGCTTCAATGTAATCAAAAACATTTTGTAATTCGGCAATGTTTGGAAAAATTCCTCGTTCGTCTTCTTCAACAGTAAGTTCGGTTTCTGGAGGGTCTGATGTTATTTGATACTTAGCTGCAAAACAACGCTCTAACAGAGTTTGTCTTTCTAGTCTCGCTGAAACTGCTGCTAATAGTTGCTCTGCTGTTAATGGTTTAGTTAAAAAATCATCTGCACCTAATTCCATCCCTTTACGACGCTCGACTTTAGTTGCCATTGCTGTTAGAAAAATAAGCGGAATATAAGCAGTAGCCGGATCTTGGCGAAGCTGCGATAAAACCTCATAACCGTTTACTTCTGGCATAAATATATCGCATAGAATGAGATCTGGTAAATAGTTTTTAGCTTGCTGAATACCAATCATGCCATCTTCGGCACTAATAGTCTGAAAACCCTCAGATTCCAGACAATCTTGAAATAAACGTCGATTGACGCGATCGTCTTCAATCAATAGAATTTTACTCATGATTACTCAAAGCCCCGCATAAGTAGATGACACAACAATCTTTTTGAGTTTGAAAATTCTGAGGGAACAACATTAATTGGTTATAATAAAACCGTTCGCACCCAATAAATTTAATAAAATTTTTAGAGTTCGTGAGTGCTTTCAATAAGAACTTGCAACTAGATACGTTTTAAACTTAATTTTGATAGTCTTTTTAATCATCAACCTTTAGGTTGATTTTAATTTATAAATTTTTGTATCTATCTTTACAATGCCCTTAGATCGAGCTATAACATAGCGATTGCAACTTTTTTTTGAATCGATCTATTTTTAAATAATATTGTATATTAAAAAACATGAATAAAAATTAAAACCACATGGTTAATTTACTAAACCTGCGCTAGTTGACGATTATGGAACTTTATTCTATGCGATCGCAAGAACAAGAAGCATTATTATCTGCATTTCTTGTCAACTTGATAAGTGAAGTGGCTTTTTGTTTAAAAGAAGATTCTAGCTTTATTTGTATTGAAGATAAAACTTGCGATTTGCTGGAATATTCTAGACAAGAATTATTTTCTTTGTCGTTATTAGATATAGCCGTCGATCTTACATTAGAAACGTGGTTAGAACAATGGCAAATAAGCGAGCAAAATGGTTCTACTAAGTTTCAATGTCGTTTGCAAACTAAGAGCAAACAAATATTATTAACAAAGATAACGCTTATTTGTGCAAAAAATAAAGAATGTGAATTTGCTTGCGTATCTATCAACGTATTGGGCAAAGAAGCCATCAAAACTCAAGAAATTATTCCTAAAACCAGGAATTTATCTCTAAACCAAAAAATTTCCTTGTTATGCGAAACTTTTGACTTTGCTACCTGTGGCTTTCTTACAATTGGCATTCAAGGAGAAATTTTAAACTACAATCAAAGATTTTTAGAAATGTGGCAGGTGCCAGAGTTGCTTGCTTTATCGATAACTTCTCCCGAATGCCAAAACTTTTTTACTCGTCAACTGAAAAATCTTACTTCTAACCGTCAATTTGTTTGGGAAGCATCGAACGATGCAGAGGAAGAAAGCATTGATATCCTTGAGTTAAATGATGGACGAGTCTTTGCACGGTATTCAAAACCACAGCGATATGACGAAGAGATTATTGGTAGAGTTTGGAGTATTTGGGATATTACAGAAACTAAGCAGCTAATCCAAGAACCAGACGCGCTAGAGACGATTCAAACAAAAGATGAAAGCGATCTTCTTACAGAAACACTACGCGATGCGGTAGAAGAAGCAAAAGCACTCAGCGAACTGAGAACGCGGTTTTTTTCGACAATGTGTCATCAATTTCGCTCTTTTTTGAATATTATTTCTTTTTCTAACAGTTTACTTAGACGCAACGTAGATCGAGAAGCCGAGATACAAAAGCTCCCTTATATTGATAATATTCAAACTGCTGTCGAACAAATTGGTACCCTTCTAGATAAGCTTCTTTTTTTGGGTCAATCAGAAGTTGGCAGATTGAAATTTGAACCAAAACCAACTGAAATTGCTAGGTTTTGTCGCGATTTGACGACCCAAGTAGAAGCGATGGGTCATAGCAAACAACAAACCATCGATTTTATCTGTCAAGATAATTTAAATACTGCTTGTGTAGATGGAGATTTACTCGAACAAGTTATTATCAATTTGCTCTCAAACGCCGTCAAATATACCCCCGAAAACGGCAAAATTGAATTTAAACTGCTTGGTAAAGACGGAAAATTAATTTTCCAGATTAAGGATACAGGGGTTGGCATTTCTGAAGTAGAACAGCAACGCATTTTTGAACCATTTTATCGTGGCAGCAATATCGACGATACATCGGGAATGGGACTGGGATTAACAATTGCTAAAAACCTTGTCACGCTTCACGGCGGTAAAATTCAGGTGGAAAGTCAAGAGGGAGTGGGTACGACATTTACTGTGACGATTCCTGCCTAATTCTCTCTATAATATTTTCGTGTAATAGAGGTCTTCACCCCTACATTAAAAATAAATCCTAAACTTTTTAAGTATTTTGAATTACTATTCTCAACATCCTCAAGCCTTCGCGATCGCATATATTAATGATTTACGAGGAGAGATTCTAGCGTGTCCTTACCTAGCAATTAACAACCTCAACCGAGATTTTGTTGACACTAAAGGGTTCTCTGTAGTCTTTCAACGTTCGGAAATTGCCAAAGTCAAACGACAGTTTCCTTTCTTTAAACCTTATTTAGACCAAGCATTACAACCTACTTGCAACGCTTTTTACCTCAATCCCCTGCTGCTACAGAAAGGCTCTCGCGTCGATCCGCACATCGATCGCTCTCTTAGGTCTTATTGTAAAACTGTTGAGCCTCCTATGGTGGTCAGCGTTCTTTACATACAGGTTCCACCCGATTTACAAGGTGGCGAGTTAGTGTTGCGCAGCTACAAAAAGCAAATAGCACAAATCAAACCAGAAATCAATACTTTGCTGTATTTTCAAGGCGATTTGACCCATTCAGTCAATGCTGTACAAACCCCTGGGATGCGTCTGAGTTTGGTTTGCGAACAATACAGCCTCAGCGAAAGCGAACTCGAAGAGATTCCCACGTTTACGGTGGAGTCTAGAACAATTAAGGCAAAAGGCAAGTAGTTAGACGATTACAGCTAGATTCCAGCGTCTGAGCGTAGATGATAAGTTAGCTTTACTTTGGTTCGCTTATACTCAAATTGGTCGTTGTTGTAATAAACACTTATTCGATCTATCAAGAGAACTTAATAAAAGTTAAATTTATAGTTACATAAAGGGGTTTTTATATACACTTCTTTACAAAAAAGCGATCGCGTCCTAAAGAGCAACTTGTGTGAAAATAGAGCCTGGAGGCGATCGCGTCATGCAAACGAATCCTTCAACTCAATTGTTAGATCTTCCTCACTTGCCTATTGTCTCCAGTCGCGGACAAGCTTGGAATAAGATTCAACTTGCTCACTATCGCCAACCTGCGTTTTGTATTCGAGAACATACTCCTGCCTATCATGGAATTTGCATCAATGCAGGTAAAGCAGTAAATCTCAAACAACAAGTTGACGGAAAAATTGAAGTCGTCGATTCTGTTCCAGGTGAGGTAGGTATTTATCCAGCCTTTCTTTCCCAATCTTTTGCGTGGGATAATGAGGCAGAATTTCTTTTAATTTATTTAGAACCGATTTTACTCAAACAGTTAGGAGAAGAATTGTATGGATGCGATCGCGTTGAATTAATTCCGCAATTAAATTCGCTATTCGATCCCTTAATTCAACAAATTGCATTAGCACTCAAAACGACTTTAGAAACCGATGGAATTGGCAGTCGCTTATATGCAGAGTCGATGGCGAATGCACTTTCCATTCATTTACTATTGCGTTATTCTAGTCGCGATTGCAAAATTCAACCTTACAAAGGAAAGCTTTCACAACAACAGCTAAAACTGATTATCGATTATATTGACAGTCATTTAAACGAAGATTTAAGTTTATTGGAATTAGCATCAATCGTGCAATTAAGCGAATATCATTTTGCTCGTTTATTTAAACAGACAACTGGACTTGCACCGCATCAATATCACATCCAATGTCGCATAGAACGTACAAAACAATTGCTATTGCACGGAGATAAAACAATAGTAGAAATCGCTCAAACTGTTGGATTTGCCAGTCAAGGACACCTAAATTATCATTTTAAACGTCTAGTTGGAGTGACACCCAAACAGTTTTTACAACAATAGCAAGAACTTATAAAAACAGCGCAAAAACTTTGAATACAAATGCTAGCAACATTTTCGATACTGGGTTTAACTTAAATAAGGAAATAGTTGCTATGTCGATAGAACAAAACAAAGCGATCGCATTGCGCCTTGCAACAGAAGGTTGGGGAACTATGCCAGGTTGGGACAACATTTGGGATGAATTAGTTTCTCAAGATATAGTTCGGCACTTTTGCTCTCAAAGCGAACCTATTTGCGGATTAGAAGCAAATAAAGCATTTGAAGCTTCATTATTTAGAGGATTTCCTAAAATCGAACAGACAATTGAATCGGTCGTTGCTGAAGATGACAAAGTAGTTTATTTTCATACCTTAAAAGGCACACAAACTGGAACTTTTATGGAAATAGAGCCTACAGGGAACTGGGTGAAAGGAACTGGTTTTACGATGGTACGCATTGCCAATAATAAAATAGTTGAAATGTGGTACGAAACAAATTTATTAGCAGTTATGCAGCAGTTAGGTGTTGTAAGTTAGCGATTGGGGATTGGTGACTGGTGAATGGGAAGATTGTACTTTTATCGGTTACCAATCATCAGTTGAGAAAGTAGTTCATGAAGGAATTAAAGAAATATATTTGGCAAAGATAAGAAAATAGAAAATTATTATGGCAAGCCTATTTGAGTAAGTTATAAACGCCTTGTAAAACTATAACGATTAATTGTCGCGATCGCCTTTACAATTCAAAACCAGCAGATATCATCGGAAAATTTGGGTTGGAAACCCCGTCATAAGAAGGACGGCTTTATATTTTTGGCGCATCTCACAATAGAAATGCTACAATCTGAGGGATGACACAGAAAGCCTTCAAGTACCGTTTCTATCCCACGCCCGAACAAGAATCCTTGTTGCGGCGCACGATGGGCTGTACTCGCCTTGTCTAT